>NZ_JBHWMB010000013.1:31969-141565 GCF_042730015.1 Streptomyces sp. NPDC059957
GGGGCAGGCTCGGGCGCAGGGCCGACCTCGGAGCCCAGCTCGGGGACGGGTACGCAGCCAGGCGCAGGGGCGGGCTCAGAGCCCAGCTCCGGTACAGCAACGCAGCCGGGCGCAGGGGCGGGCTCAGAGCCCAGCTCCGGTACGGCAACGCAGCCGGGCACCAGCTCGGGTGTGGGGGCAGGCTCGGGCGCAGGGCCGACCTCGGAGCCCAGCTCGGGGACGGGTACGCAGCCAGGCGCAGGGGCGGGCTCAGAGCCCAGCTCCGGTACGGCAACACAGCCGGGCTCAGGCCCAGAGTGGGGCTCGGAGCCGGGCTCCGGCTCCGGCCAAGGGGCTGGCAGGAACACGGGCGTGCAGCGGATCGCGGAACCCGATGCGGCGGCGGAGCGGGTCGCGGGCACGGAGCGGATCGCGGAACCGGACGCGGCAGCCGAACGGGCCACGGGCACGAACCCGCACCCGACCCCGACCCCGACCCCACAGCGGGGCACGGACGCGGCCCAGGAGCGGGCGGCCGAGCGGGTGACGGACACGGCCGGGGCCGCCGAACCGGACCCGGGGCGAGCCCCGGACGAGGCCGGTGCACCGAGCGGAGATGACGTAGCGGAGCGGGCCGCGGGCCCAGTGGCGGCCCAGGCCGCAAAACCGGTGGCGGCGCAGAGCGCGGACCAGGTGCCGGAGCCGAGCGGGGCCGCGGATGCGGTGACACAGCAGAGCGCGGGCGAGGGTGCGGCACAGGCCGCCGACCCGACGGCGGCGCAGAGCGCGGACTCAGCTCCGGCACAAGCCGCAGAGCAGGCGGCAGAGCAGGCGGCGGCGCGGGCCGCAGACCCGGCAGCGGCGCAGGCCGCACACCCGGCAGCGGCGCAGGCCGCACACCCGGCAGCGGCGCAGGCCGCACACCCGGTAGCGGCGCAGGCCGCAGAGCAGGCCGCCGACGACATCGCGGCACGCATCGTGATCGCAGGGCGAGCGGCCTCGCGGAAGCTGTCGGACAGCCTGCGGGAGGCGACGGTCGGGGATCTGCTGGCGGAGCTGGGCGGGATGGCCCCGGACCCCGACGAGCCCGGCGACATCTACGGCAACGGGGTCGTGGAGCG
Source organism: Streptomyces sp. NPDC059957 (assembly GCF_042730015.1). NCBI lineage: Bacteria > Bacillati > Actinomycetota > Actinomycetes > Kitasatosporales > Streptomycetaceae > Streptomyces > Streptomyces sp. NPDC059957. Next base: position 33,070 of record NZ_JBHWMB010000013.1, read on the forward strand.
GCTGGAGCGGCGGGTCGCGGAGCTGCTCGGCACCGAGGACGCGGCCTTCTTCCCGACCGGGACCATGGCCCAGCAGATCGCGCTGCGCTGCTGGGCCGGCCGGACCGGGAACCCGGTGGTCGCCTTGCACCCGATGAGCCACCCGGAGCGCTGGGAGGGCGGCGCGCTGTCCGTCGTCTCGGGGCTGCGGACCGTCTACCCGACGGGCGAACCGCGCCAGCCGACCGCGTCCGAGCTCGCCGAGCTGCCGGAGCCGTTCGGGACGCTGATGCTGGAACTTCCGCTGCGGGACGCGGGCTTCCTGCTCCCGACCTGGGCGGAACTGTCGGCGCTGGTGGACACCGCCCGGGAACGGGACGCGGTGGTCCACTTCGACGGGGCCCGGCTGTGGGAGTCGACGGTCCACTTCGGCCGGTCGCTGCCGGAGATCGCGGCGCTGGCGGACTCGGTGTACGTCTCCTTCTACAAGTCCCTCGGGGGCCTCAGCGGGGCCGCCCTCGCCGGATCCGCGTCGCTCGTGGCGGAGGCGAGGGTGTGGCGGCACCGGTACGGGGGCCAGATCTTCCGCCAGTTCCCGGCCGCGCTGTCCGCCCTGGCCGGGCTGGAACGGGAACTGCCGCAGCTGCCCTCCTACGTGGCCAAGGCGCGGACGGTCGCCTACGCGATGTCCTCGGCGTTCGCCGCGGCGCCGGAGGTCCCCTGGTTCCGGGTCCACCCGGAGGTCCCGCACACCCACCAGTTCCAGGTGTGGCTCCCGTACGACGCGGACCGCCTCACGGAGGCGGGCCTGCGCCTCGCGGAGGAGACGGGCACGGTCCTCTTCCGCCGCTGGTCCCCCGACGGCCCGCCGGGCCTCGCGGTGACGGAGGTCGAAGTCACCCGCCCGGGCCTGTCCTGGACGGACGCCGAAGTCACGACGGCGGTAGCGGACTTCGTGGCCCGCCTGTAGCCCGGACGGGCGGGTAGCCGGCGGGGCGGACAGAACCGGGGCTGGGCTGTGCCGAGGCCGGCCGGGCCCGGGCTGGGCTGGCCCGGGCTGGTCTGGCCCGGGCCGACAGAGCCAGGCCAGGCCGGGCCGGGGCCGGGCCGGGCCGGGGCCGGCAGAGCCTGCGAGTGGGCAAGACCGTTGGGACAGAGCCCGTGGGCCGTGCGCCGGGCGTCAGACGGTCGGAGGCGCCAGTCAGCAGGCGGTGCATGGCCGAGCGCCAGGAGTGGTGGCCTGGGCCCGCAGGGCCGGGCCCAGACCGACCGGCCGAGTCGGCTGATCGGACCGGGCCTGGGAGTCGGCTGGAGCGCGGGGAGAGCCCCAGTGGGCCGCGCGCGCGGCCGTCAGGCAGTCGGGGGGCGGGCCGGTGGAAGGCCGAGCGCCAGGAGTGGCCTGGGCCCGCAGGGTCAAGCCGGGGACTGGCCGAATCGGCTGGCTGGGCCGGGCTTGGGGGTAGGCAGGAGTGCGGGAAGAGGACCCGCAGGCCGCGCGCCCGGCCGTCAGGCGGTCGGAGGGGCGAGTCAGCAGACGGTGCAAAGCCGAGCGCCCGCAGGAGCCCGGGCCCGCAGAGCCGGGGCCGGGGCCGGGCCGAGACCGACCGGCCGAGTCGGCTGACCGGACCGGGCCTGGGAGTCGGCAGGAGCGCGGGGAGAGGACCCGCAGGCCGCGCGCCCGGCCGTCAGGCGGTCGGAGGGCGGGTCAGCAGGCGGTGGAGGGCCGAGCGCCAGGGGTGGCGGGCCGAGGCGCCGTCGAGGACGGCCCGGAACTGTTCGTAGTTGCGGGCCGCGCGCAGGACGGCCACGTCGTCGCGGCCCGGCGGCGGGGGCATCGGGGTGCCGTGTTGTGAGGCCCGGTAGGCGTCGACGAGGTACTGCTCGATCGCGGTCATGCATCCACCCTGAACCTGTATGCGGGCGCTCCGCGCGGTGATTGACGGACCCCGTCAATCCGCCCGGCGGGGCGGCGGCTCCGGCCGGCTGGACCCCCGGGCCCCGGCCGGGCGCGGTGTGCCGCCGCTGCGCGGGGCGAAGTCCCCTACCCGCCCTTCCTCCACCGTTCCCAGGGCCAGCCCCTGCCCCGCGCCTCAAACGCCGGCGGGGCTGAGGATGCAGCGGGCTCTGCCCGGACCCGGTCCTCAAGCGCCAGACGGGCCGGGGGTACAACTGGGCTCCGCCCAGACCTCCTCCAACGCCGGCGACGGCTGGAAGTGCCACGGGGGCTCCCCACAGACCCCAGCCGGGGGGCTGGCGGGTGCCGGGCTCCGCACAGTCCCCTCTAGGGCTCCCCAGCCCCAGGTTTGCAGACGCCGGACGGCTGAGAACGCACCCGACGGGCGGGTGCCGGGTTCCGGGTGCACAGGCACTGGTGTGGCCCTGCCTGCGCCTGTACCTGTACCTGTGCCTGTGGCCGTGGCCGTGGCCGTGCCTGTGCCTGTGCCTGTGGCCGTGCCTGTGGCCGTGGCCGTGGCCGTGCCTGTGGCCGTGGCCGTGGCCGTGCCTGTGGCCGTGCCTGTGGCTGTGGCCGTGGCAGCGGCAGCGGCAGCGGCAGCGGCAGCGGCAGCGGCAGCGGCAGCGGCAGCGGCAGCGGCAGCGTGCCCCCAGCCCGTCCGGCGTTTGAGGACCGGTCAGGGCAGAGCCCTGGGAACGGGCGAAGGGCGGGTCGGCGACTCCGCCCCGTTTGATGGGGCGCGTCGACCACGACGACCACCGCCGCCACCACCACCACCACCACCACCACGAGGGTGTCCGCGCCGTGCCGTTACTCAGCCGGGCTGCCCAGCCCTGGCTCAGACCGCCGCCGAGTCCCCCGCAGGCGTTGCCCGCGCGCTCAGGGCGGGCCGCTCAGGCTGCGCCGCCGGGGCGGCCTCACTGTGCTCCGCGGCCTCGGCGGCGGTGTAGGAGGAGGCGAAGGTGAAGGCGCGCGGGGACGGCCCGTGCGCTCGTAGGTCTGCCAGCTGCGCCAGCGCCTCGCCGACGGTCGGGAGGTGCCCGGCGGGGACCCACCAGAGCACCATGTGCGCCTCGACGTGCCGGTCGAACCATTCGCGGCGTCGCCGCATCACCTCGAGGTGCCCGCTGCGGTAGGCGAAGTCCCACAGGGCTTCCTGGGTCTCCCACACCGACAGGTTGACGATGACGTTCTCGCCCGCCGGGCGCAGGCCGGTGGCGTCGGCCTCCCCGTCCCCCACGAGCCGCCACACGAAGCCGGGCGCGCCGTCGGCGGCGGCGTTGACCGGGTCGAGCATCTCGACGAAGGGCGCGATGCGCGGGTCGTCGAGCGGGTGGGTGAGCGTGGAGACGTTGAGCTGGGCGAGGTGGGCGGCATGCGCGGATGCGGTCATGGCCTCATCCCAGCACGACCCGTATTTCTATGTCAATGATCATTGTTTTTAGAATCCTCGACCACCACGCAACACTCACCCGGCCGGGCGTCCATCCGAGCGCGCACGGGACCGTCCGCACCCAACAGCCCCTCCAGCAGCGCGAGATTCATGCCGCAGACGAGCGGCGGGAAGCGTTCGGCGACGACATGGAAGGGGCAGTTGCGCATACGGACGACGGGTACGGCCACCCCGTCCGCCCCCTCGGCGCCTTCCAGATGGGGTTCATAGCCGCGGGCGGCGAGCATCTCCACCGCCTCCTCCAGGCCTCCACAGGGCGCCGCCGAGCCGCGCAGGGCCTCACCCCGGCGGCGAGCGGCCGTACAGAGCCCGGCGTCCAGCCCCGCTTGCTCGGCGGCCTCGGCCAGCAGCTCGGCGACCGTGCGGTAGTCCCGGGCGGGCAGCGACACCGACCACTCGACCCGCGCCCGCGTGTACACCTTGGCCGGACGGCCCGCCCCCGGCCCCGAACGGCCCGTCAGGCGCCGGCTGCCGCTCTCCAACAGCCCGGCCTCAGCCAGCCTGTCCAGGTGGTGCGCGGCAAGCGTGCGCGCCACCCCGGCCGCCTCGGCGGCCTCGTTGCGGCCGACCTCACGGCCCTGCGCCACCACGAACTCGTACAGGCGGCGCCGCACCGGATCCTGCAACACCGCGATCACATTGATGTCCTCCACCCGGCCATTCTAGGAACAACACAGATTGGAGATAGAAAGCCGAAATCCACCCCACCCGCAGCTCTGGACGCGGCCCCGCCCCCGGCCCCGATGCCCGCGCCGGGGCCAGGGCCAGGGCCGGGGACGGGGACGGGGGCGGGGTGGGGTGTCGGCCTGGACGTAAAGCGTGATTTGTGGCGCAAAGGAAGCCCGAGCCGTCGAAGACCGACAAAGGGCGCCTAAATCATGCAGTCCAGGCCGACACCCCACCCCGCCCCCGGCACCGGCCCACCGCAGCCACCCCACCCCATCCCACCCGCATCGGCCGGGTGGCCGAACGAGGCGTGGCCTGGCAAGCACCAGGCCCGCGCAGCGGCAGAATGATCTGATGAGCGTCACCATCGACATCACCGGGCTCCCCGCGGAGCGGATCGGCTTCGCGCCGTCCCCGCTCGCAGAGCTCTGCATGGCGTTGCACGCGCTCTCCCAGCCCGGCCATCACCCCGGGCTCGCCTCCTGGACCTCCACCACCGCGGCCGCCCTCGAACCCGACCTCGCGGACCGGCTGCTGGAGGGCGATTTCATGTGGCGCAGCTCCTTCGCCGATCTGTTCATGGCCTTCGCCGGGATCCCCGGCGGCTCCGGCCTGCCCGCCGCCACCCTGGCGGCCGAGCTCGACGTACTCGACCGGCTGGACGACGAGCGGTTCGTGACGGCCGCGCTGGAGCACTGCCGGCTGGGCCTCTACAGCGAAGACGCCGGGCCGTCCCCGCTCGCGGATCCGCTCGCCCGGGCCAAGGCCCTGGAGACGGCCTCCGCGCGCGGGCCGCAGCAGTTGGCCTTCGCCGTGCGGGTGCTCGACGACACCGCCGGTGTACGGGTCTGGCTGCGCCGGCTCCTGGAGGACTGCGACGAGGCCTTCTTCGCCGAGACCTGGCGCCGGGTCGAGCCCCGTCAGAGCGCGGACGCCCGGCACAAGAAGGAGGTGCTGCGGCGCAAGGGGCTGCCCGCCGTGCTGAAGGAGGTCTCCTCGGCGCTGAGCGCCGACGAGCGGCTGACCACGGTCACGGTGGACAAGATGGTCCACGGGTCCACGACCGCGACCGACCCCCGAATAGGCGACGGCCTGCTGTTCGTGCCCACGAACTTCGGCTGGCCCCACCTGCTGGTACTGCACGCCCCCGGCTGGCGCCCGGTGATCCACTACCCGCTCGGCTCGCCCGAACTGGCCTCCTCCCCGGGGTCGGTGGAGCTGCTGCAGCGGCGCATGGAGGCACTGGCCCATCCGATGCGGATGCTGCTGTGCCGCAACCTGGCGCGCGCCCCGTACACGACCGGCGAGTTGGCGGCCGCGCACGGGATCACCGCCCCGGAGGTCTCCCGCCACCTGACGGTACTGAAGAAGGCAGGGCTGATCCAGACCCGCCGCCAAGGACGGTACGTCCAGCACCAGCTGGACCTGGCGGCGGTCGCGCGGATCGGCTCCGACTTCATCGAGGGCATCCTGCGGTAGCTCTGCAGTAGCCCAGCGGTAGCTCTGCGGCAGCCCTGCCGTAGCTCTGCGGTAGCCATGCCCTGGCTCTGCCGTGGCCCTGCGGCAACCCCGCGGGAGCGGAGAGCGGGCACTGGCCTGTTTTCGACGGCTCAGATACTCCGATATACGGATTTCACAAACCGGAATCAGTGAAAAGTCTGGCCATGGCCGCCACTTGGTGTCTAACGTGCGTCCACCGCTCCCCCTTACTCGGCGCAACGCACCTGACCTGCGTCCGCATCCGCGTACCAGCACCCTCACACCCCTGCACCCCTGCACCCCTGCACCCCTGCACGCTGCATCGCTGCACGCCGTACCACCAACGCCGCACAGCCTTACGCCACACGCCACACGCCATACGCATGCGCACGCGCATCTGCCGTGGAAGGACTTTCATGCCCTCACGCCGTATAGCCGCAGCCACCGCCGCCCTGGCGGCCGCGGCCCTCGTCTCCCCGCTGCTCCTCGCCGGACCCGCCGGAGCCACCGGCAGCCCGCAGAGCGACGCCGCCCGGGCGGACGCGCTGGCCCGAAAGCTGGTCAAGGACTCCACCGGCAAGGGTGCCAACAACCACCTGAAGGTCTTCCAGGCCATCGCCGACTACAACAACGGCAACCGCGTGGCGGGTTCCAAGGGCCACGCCCAGTCGGCCCAGTACGTCGAGTTCGTCATGCGCGCGGCCGGATACAAGGTCACCAAGAACGAGTTCAACTTCGTGTACGTCGAGACGGTCGCCGAGACCTTGAAGGTCAACGGCGCGGCCGGCCGCGACGTCCCGATCAAGCTGATGACGTACACCGCCAGCGGCCCGGCGGACGGCGTGACGGCGCAGGTCGCCGCCACCCCGGTCGACGCCGACGGCACCAACGGCTGCGAGGCCGCCGACTTCGCCGCGGGCGCCTTCACCGGCAAGATCGCGCTGATCAAGCGCGGCGGCTGCGCCTTCGCGGTCAAGCAGCAGAACGCGGCGACCGCCGGCGCGGTCGGCGCGGTGATCTACAACAACACCGCGGGCGCCCTGAACGGCACCATAGGTGCGGCGGACGCCGGCAAGATCCCGACCGGCGGTGTCACGCAGGAAGAGGGCGAGCGGCTCGCCGCCGACGTCGCCGCGGGACCGGTCGAGGTCACCCTCGACATCCGCGAGCTCCGCGAGGACCGCAAGACGTACAACGTCATCGCGGAGACGCGGGGCGGCGACGAGAACAACACCGTCTTCCTCGGCGCGCACCTCGACTCCGTCGCGGCGGGCCCGGGCATCAACGACAACGGCTCCGGCTCGGCCGGCATCCTCCAGGTCGCGCAGAGGCTCGCGAGCAGCCAGACGAAGATCAAGAACAAGGTCAAGTTCGCCTGGTGGTCGGCGGAGGAGTTCGGCCTGCTCGGCTCCGAGGCGTACGTCGCCGGGCTGACGGACGACCAGAAGAAGAAGATCAAGCTCTACCTGAACTTCGACATGATCGCCTCGCCGAACGCCGCGTACTTCGTCTACGACGGCGACGACTCGGACAAGGTCGGCGCGGGCCCCGGCCCCGAGGGCTCGGCCCAGCTGGAGAAGGGGATCAACGACTTCCTCGACTCCAAGAACATCCCGCGTGAGGGCACCGACTTCTCGGGCCGCTCGGACTACGGCCCGTTCATCGAGGTCGGCATCCCCTCGGGCGGTACGTTCACGGGCGCCGAGGGCATCAAGACGGCCGAGCAGGCGGCGAAGTTCGGTGGACAGGCCGGGGTCGCGTACGACGTGAACTACCACGGCAAGGGCGACACGATCGCGAACATCGACCAGAAGGCGCTCGACATCAACGTCGACGTCATCGCGGACGCGGTGGGGCACTACGCGTACGACCTCGCGCCGCTGGGCCGGCCGGTCGTCTCCGAGCCGAGCACCGGTACCGGTAGTGGAGGTGGCCTCCACGAGGGCCACGACCACGTCGGCGACACGGAGTAATCCGTCCTGAGGGGGCGGGTAGGGGACGGCCGCTGCGCGGCGCCGAGTCCCCTACCCGCCCCTTCGCCCATCCCCCAGACTCCGTCCGGGGGACCCCCAGCCGGGGCTCCGCCCCGGACGCTACCCCGGCCAGGGGGCCACCCCGACCGGCTGGATCAGCCAGCCGAAGTCGCCGAGCCCGCCGCGGGCGGTGAGTTCCGCGGCCTCCCCGGCACGGGACAGCGCGCGCACGTACGCCGCCGGGTCCGTGGAGGCCAGCGCCAGCGCCGGCCGCGCCCCCGAGACGCCGAGCGCGGCCAGCGCGTCCCGCTGCGTCAGCAGCAGCGCCCCCGGCCCCGCGCACGCGTCGAGCGCCACGTGCGCGGTGACGTCGCAGCTCCCGTCCGGAACGGGGGCGGTCTCCCGCCCGGCGCGGAATCCGGTCAGCGTCCCGAAGGGCGGCCTGGCATCCCGGGTGTGGGCGTAGTCCACGGCGACCGCGAGGCCCCGCTCCACCGTCGCGACGGCTCCCGCCCAGGCCTCGTCACGCGACCGGCCGATCTCCGCCCGGCCCCCGCCCGCGCCGGACTCCACACCCAGGCCGGACTCCACACCCGGGCCGGACCCCACGCCCGCGCCGGACCCCCCGCCCGCGCCGGACCCCCCGCCCGCGCCGGACTCCCCGCCCCCGCCAAACCCCACGCCCACGCCCCCGCCCGCCCCCGGCCACCACCGCTCCAGCCAGGCCCGGTCCGGACCGTCCAGGGGGCCGCCCGGGCTCTCCGTGCCGTCCCGCGCGACCTCCACGTAGCGGCCGTCCTCCGCGAGGTCCAGCGGTACGTTGTCGAGCCACTCGTTGGCGAACAGCAGCCCCCGGGTCCCCCGGGGCGGCTCGCCCACCCAGCGGATCCGCCCGTCGAGCCCGGCGGGCCGCCCCGCGCGCTCCACCCCGTACGGCCGCACCCGCGCGGCGGTCTCCGGCGGCAGCGCCGCCAGCACCCCGGCCAGCAGTTCACCGCGTCCGGCCCCTACGTCGACCAGGTCCAGGTCCTCCGGACGGCCGAGCTCCCCGTCGACCCACAGGAGCAGCCGGGCCACGGCCCCCGCGTAGAGCGGCGAGGCGTGCACGGAGGTGCGGAAATGCCCTGCGGGGCCGGGCCCGCCGGGGCGTACGTAGAAGCCGTCGGGTCCGTACAGCGCCCGCTCCATCGCCGTCCGCCAGCGGACCGGACCCGCCTGCGGACCGGGCTTCGGACCCGGCCGGCCCGCCTGTGCCCTGCCTTCACCCTGAGTGCTCATCGCTGAAAGGTTATGGTCGCCTCCACCTCCGGTAGTACTCGCGTCTCGCTCGGATCGCCCCTCTGGTTGACTCCAGCACCTATCTGCTGTCCCTACTCTGGGTTACGTGCAGCGCCTCTACGATTTCCTCCGCAGACACCCGACGGGCGTCGACAGCTTCTGGGCTGTCCTCTTCTTCGGGTTCTCGATGGCCATCGTCGCCTCGGAGCACCAGGGCACCGGCACCGCGCTGCTCGCCACGCCCTGCGTGGTCGCGCTGAGCACCGCCGTGGGCCTGCGCCGCAAGCGGACCGTGCCGGCGTTCTGGCTCACCGTCGCCACCGGCCTGTACCAGCTGGCCATCGGCGCGGAGGTGAGCTTCTACGACTTCGCGATGCTCGTCATCCTCTTCACCGTGGCCGCCGCCGACGTGCCGCGCTGGGTCTCGCGCGCCGCCCTGGGCTGGGGACTGCTCGCCTCCCCGCTGTACTTCGCGCGCATCGGCGTGGACAAGAACAGCTCCACCACCGACAGTGTGCTCTTCGTCGTGTTCATGATGATCCCGTTCGCCCTCGCCTGGGTCATGGGCGACTCCCTGCGCACCCGCCGGGCCTATTACGCCCAGCTCGTCGAACGCAACCAGCGCCTGGAGCAGGAGCGCGCGGCCCAGGCCAAGGTGGCCGTCGCCGCAGAGCGGGCCCGGATCGCCCGCGAGCTGCACGACGTCGTCGCGCACAACGTCTCGGTGATGGTGGTCCAGGCCGACGGCGCCGCCTACGTGATGGACGCGGCGCCCGAGCAGGCCAAGGAGGCCCTGCAGACCATCTCCGGCACCGGGCGCCTGGCCCTCGCCGAGATGCGCCGGCTGCTGGGCGTCCTGCGCACCGGCGAGCCGCAGGAGTCCGAGGACTACGTGCCGCAGCCCGACGTGGAGCAGATCGAGGTGCTGGTCGAGCAGGTACGGGCGGCCGGTCTCGCGGTGGACTTCGAGGTCGAGGGCGCCCCGCGCAAGCTGCCCAGCGGCGTGGAGCTGACGGCGTACCGAATCGTCCAGGAGGCGCTGACCAACACGCGCAAGCACGGCGGCCCCGACGCGAAGGCCAGCGTGCGGCTCGTCTACTTCGACGACGGGCTCGGCCTGCTCGTCGAGGACGACGGCCGGGGCGCGGCCCGCGAGCTGTACACGGACGGCGGCGCGGACGGCGCCGGACACGGGCTGATCGGCATGCGCGAACGCATCGGTATGGTCGGAGGCACCATCGACGCGGGCCCCCGGCCCGGTGGCGGCTTCCGGATCAGCGCCCTGCTCCCCCTGAAGAAAAGGTGACCATGTCCTTCCCCACCGGCCCCTCCATCCGCGTGATGCTGGTCGACGACCAAGTACTGCTGCGCACCGGTTTCCGGATGGTGCTCGCCGCACAGCCCGACATGGAGGTCGTCGCCGAGGCCGGCGACGGTCTGGAGGCGCTGGAGGTGCTGCGCGCCACCAAGGTGGACGTGGTGCTGATGGACGTGCGCATGCCCCGTCTCGACGGGGTCGAGGCGACGCGCCGCATCTGCGAGCCGGAGGAGCACCCCAAGGTCATCATCCTGACCACCTTCGACCTCGACGAGTACGCCTTCTCGGGCCTGAAGGCGGGCGCGAGCGGGTTCATGCTCAAGGACGTCCCGCCGGGCGAACTGCTGGCCGCGATCCGCTCGGTGCACAGCGGCGACGCGGTCGTCGCCCCGTCCACGACGCGCCGGCTGCTGGACCGCTTCGCGCCGATGCTGCCGTCGACCTCGGCGGAACCGCGGAACAAGGACGTCGAGCGGCTGACGGAGCGCGAGCGCGAGGTCATGCTGCTGGTCGCCCAGGGCCTGTCGAACGGCGAGATCGCCGCCCGCCTGGTCCTGTCGGAGGCCACGGTCAAGACCCATGTGGGCCGCATCCTGACCAAGCTGAACCTGCGCGACCGGGTGCAGGTCGTGGTCCTGGCGTACGAGACCGGGCTGGTCCGTGCGGGCGGCGGCGGGACCCTGTAGACCGTGCGCACCTCGAAGCCGCCCCTCGTACGGGACGGCTCCATATCCATGTCCGGCCCCGGCTCCGTACCCGGGGCCCGGCGCCGCAGGCGGTGGCCCCTCTTCACCGTGCTGGGGGCGGCCGTCCTGGCCCTGGCGATCCTGCTCGCCGGCGGCTGCCGGTCCACCGGACCGGACTGGGGAGCCGAGCTGGACACGGGCCCGGATCCGGACCTGGGGGTCACCGAGGCGCGGGCCTACTCGGTGTGGCACTGGAACGTGGCGGGGAGCGCCATCCATCACGGCCGGACCGACACCGGCCTGATCGAGAACGCCGCCCGGTCCATCACGGCGGCGCGGCCCGACTTCATGTCCTTCAACGAGATCTGCCAGGGCCAGTACGAGGCCCTGGTGAAGCGGCTCGCCAGGACCGAGGGGTGGAAGACGCCGTACGCCCACGCCCGGTTCACCCTGACCCGGGCCCCCGGCACCGGCATCTGCGAGGGCGGCGGCTACGGGAACGCGCTGCTCAGCAGCCATGAGCTCGGTCCGTCCAAGGACTACGTCCTGCCCAAGGACTACACCAAGGCCGAGAAGAACCGGCTGACGGCCGTGGGGCGGGGCGTCGAGGACCGCAAAATGCTCTGCGCACCGCTGCGGGACCAGCCGCGGATGAAGTTCTGCACGGTCCACATCACCGGATCGAACCGCCCCATGCCCACCGGGGGCGGCGGCTCCGCGAAGAAGAAGATCAACGCGCAGCAGCTGACCGCGGTGGGCCGGGTGCTCGACTCCTTCGCCAAGGCCAGGCAGGTGTACCTCGTCGCGGGCGACTTCAACGCCCAGCCCGACCTCGACGAGTACGCCCGCCTGAAGCCCCTGATGGAGAAGCACACCGAGCTCGACGACTCCGACCCCGACCACTGCCCGGGCTACGGCTCGTGGACGGCGCTGCCCCCGCGCGAGGTCAACGGGCCCCCCGCGTGCGGTCCGCACGCGAAGATCGACCTGATCCTCGCCCGCGGCGACCTGCCCGGGGGCACCTATTCGGCGCGGGCGCAGAACATCCCGGGCGACTGCGAGGCCGTCGGGCCGGACGACCGGATCGCCGTGCCGGTGAAGCGGGTCAACTGCTCCGACCACCGCATCCTGACGGGCCGCGCCACCCTCGCGGTCCCCACGGGCTGAGCCGGCCGGCAGCCGGCCATCGGGCAGATCACCCAGCGGTCGGGGCGGTCACAGCATCAGAAGCGCTGCACGAACTCGCAGGTGCTCGGGACCACGGCGTCGACGGGGGCCGAGTCGGCGAGCAGCATGTCGAAGTCGGCGGGGTTCTCGCCGCAGTCGATCCGGTCGAATCCGCCGTTGCGGCTCAGGACGGTGTCGTTGCCGCCGCGCCCGTTGAAGGTGAGGGTCGTGCCGGGCGAGGCGTTCCAGCCGTCCGAGTCGGTGAGCCGGTCGGGTCCGCTGCCACCGACGAGGATGTCGTCCCCTTCCCCGCCGACGAGGTCGCTCGGGACCGAGGTGTTGTTCGTGGCCACGTCGTCGCGGTCGCCCAGCGACGCCTGGATGCGCGTCACGGCCCCCGTGCCGCAGCGGACGGTGTTGGCGTTGCTGAACTGGACACAGCCGGGGCCCGGGGTCAGGGTGCTCCCCGAGTCGGTCACCTGGAAGAACCCGCCGCTGATGCTGAAGGTGACGTTGTTCGACTCTCCGGGGAGCGCGGCGAAGTTGATCTGGCTGCCGTTGCGCATCACGAACGCGGGGTCGGCGGCGGCGGGGCCGGCGAACGCCAGCGTCGCGGTGAGCGCGGCCACGGCGGGGGCGGCGATGCGTGCGGTGCGGAGGATGTTCACGAGTGCAGTCCTTCGGTTGCGAACGCGGACCGGGTCGAGGGTCCGTCGGTCCTGAGCACTACCCGGAGCAACCGTCAGTTTCATATCATCTACACGGAGTTACCTCGACTGCCGTACGGAACACCCGTCCGGCCACCGCCGAGCGGCGTACAGCGGCGACGCCACACCCGGACGCCGCGCCCGGACGGCGCGCCCGGACGGCAGGCCGCCCGAGCGTCAGGTCATCCAGCGGTCCGGGCGGGCCGCGGCCCGGGAGGTGCGCGAGCGGGCCGCCTGGGCGTGGAGCAGCTCGGCGGCCTGGGCCGCGCCGCGCAGGCGGGCCGTGACCGTACCGTTCGCGCCTGTGTCCACATGGACGTCGGCCAGGCCGCGGGCGCGCTGCCAGGGGCCCTGGGAGTGGCGCACGCTCTGCACCTTGGCGTGCGGGACGATCTCCGTACGGCGGCACAGTCGGCCGTGGCGGGCGGCGAACACGTCCGCGGAGACGGCCAGGCCGTACCCCTTCCACCACACCGGCACCACCCAGCGCGATCCGCTCCGGGGCGAGGGCTCGAAGACGAGGCCCCCGAGGTCTACGCCGGGCAGCACCCGCGCGACGACGGCGTGGGCGTCGGCCCGGGTGGCCACCGGGACCAGGACGTTGTTCTTCGAGCCGGCCACCGCCAGCTCCACCCGGACCCAGCCGCGCCGGCGCCACAGCAGCGGCTCGACGATCCGTACGGTCTGCACGCGACCCGGCGGCACCGTCTCGTGGGCGCGGTCGAGCATCCCGTGGTCGAGCCGGAGCCCGTCCGGGGACTCGGCGACCCGCCAGTCGTACTCGGCGAGGAACCGGCCGGCGCTGCCCGCCCACATCGCGCCCAGGACCGGGAGCAGGGTGACGATGGCCACCCACGGGTTGGAGCTGAACCACCACACCAGCGAGGGGCCGGCGATCCCGCCGACGAGGATCGCCCACGTGGTCAGGGTGAGCAGCAGGGACACCGCCAGATCGCGCGGCGCCACGCGGAGCAGCTCCCGCTCGGGGGCCTCCCCCAGGAGCGGCGCCTCGGCCGGGGTGAAACCGGCCGCGCGGGCCAGCAGCTCGGCGCGGAGCGAGACGGCGTCCTTCTCCGAGAGGAAGGCCAGCTCGTCCTTGGCCTCGGTGCCGATGACGTCGAGCCGCAGCTTGGCGACGCCCGCGATGCGGCCCAGGAGGGGGCGGGTGACGTCGACCGCCTGGATCCGGTCGAGGCGGATGTGCGCGGTGCGGCGGAACAGGAGCCCGCTGCGGATGCGCAGTTCGGTGTCGGTGACGGCGTAGTGCGTGAACCACCAGCTGAGGAAGCCGTACGCGCCGAAGACGAGGACGAGTGCGAACAGCGCGAGGACCCGCAGGACGGTGGAGACGGCCGTCACCCACTCGGCGAGGTTCTCGCCCTGCTGGGCGACGATGCCGATGGTCGCCGCGATCGGCACCCAGGCGCGGCGCAGCGGGGTGAGGACGTGCAGCCGCCGCTCCTGACCGGGCCCGGCCGCGGGCTCGGCCACCGGCACGGCCCCGGCCTCCGGCGCCTGGGGCTCCGCCCCCACCTCGGGTGTGGCCGGCCGGGCTCCGGCCGCGGACTCCCGCTCGGCCCCGGACCCACCCTCGGCACCGGCACCGGCACCGGCACCAACCGATGGCGTCACAGCCCCGCCGACCTTGCCTCGCCGAGCTCCGTCAGCCGGTCGCGCAGCCGTTCCGCCTCCTCGGGCGCGAGTCCGGGGATCGTTGCATCGGTCGCCGCCGCGGCCGTGTGGAGCTGCACGGTGGCCAGCCCGTAGCGGCGCTCCAGGGGGCCCGAGGTCACCTCCACCAGCTGCATCCGCCCGTACGGGACCACGGTCTGCTCCCGCCACATCACGCCCCGGCTGATCAGCAGGTCGTCCGCGCGCTCCGCGTACCGCCAGGACCGCCAGTTCCGTCCGAGCATCACCCAGCCCCAGGCCAGCACCACCAGCCAGAACCCGCCGACCGCAGCCCACCCCGGTCCGACGGCCAGCCCCAGCACGACGGCCGTCACCACCGCGAAGAGGGACATCCACAGCGCCAGCAGGAGCCTGCGCAGCGTCAGCAGCTCTCCCCGCAGCCCCACCCACTCGGGCAGACCCGTCCCACCCTCTGTCCCCGTGTCCATCCCCCCACCCTAGGCCGTCTCTTTCGGATCTTGCCGGGCCCGCAGCGCCCGCCGGCCGCCGCGCCCCGATCCGCTATCCGGACCGAGCTACGGGTCGCCCCCGCCGGCTGAGACAATGCCGCCATGACGGAGACCACGGTCGGCATCGGCGGCGCGGCGGAGAGCACCGACATGGTGCTCAACATCGGCCCCCAGCACCCTTCCACGCACGGCGTGCTGCGCCTGCGCCTCGTCCTGGACGGCGAGCGCATCGTGAGCGCCGAGCCGGTGGTCGGCTACATGCACCGCGGCGCCGAGAAGCTCTTCGAGGCCCGCGACTACCGCCAGATCGTGATGCTCGCGAACCGCCACGACTGGCTGTCCGCATTCTCCAACGAGCTGGGCGTGGTCATGGCCGTCGAGCGGATGCTCGGCATGGAGGTGCCCGAGCGGGCCGTGTGGATGCGGACCCTGCTCGCCGAGCTGAACCGGGTCCTGAACCACCTGATGTTCCTCGGCTCGTACCCCCTGGAGCTGGGCGGCATCACCCCGATCTTCCACGCGTTCCGCGAGCGCGAGGAGCTCCAGGCCGTCATGGAGGAGATCTCCGGCGGCCGCATGCACTACATGTTCAACCGGGTCGGCGGCCTCAAGGAGGACCTCCCGGCCGGCTGGCTGGGCCGGGCCCGCGCCGCCATCGCCGACGTCAACACGCGCATGCACGTCTACGACGACCTGGTGCGCGGCAACGAGATCTTCCGCGCCCGCACCCGCGGCGTCGGCGTCCTGTCCGCCGAGGCCGTCCACGCGTACGGGGTCTCCGGCCCGATCGCCCGCGCCTCCGGCGTCGACTTCGACCTGCGCCGCGACGAGCCCTACCTCGCCTACGGCGAGCTCCAGGACGTCCTGAAGGTCGTCACCCGTACCGAGGGCGACTGCCTGGCCCGCTTCGAAGTGCTGCTGGAGCAGACCCACAACGCCCTGGACATCGCGGTCGCCTGCCTGGACCGGATGGCGGAGCTGGCGCCCGGCCCGATCAACCAGCGGCTGCCGAAGGTGCTCAAGGCGCCCGAGGGCGAGACCTACGCCTGGACCGAGAACCCGCTGGGCATCAACGGCTACTACCTGGTCTCCAAGGGCGAGAAGACCCCGTACCGGCTCAAGCTGCGCTCGGCGTCGTACAACAACATCCAGGCGCTGGCGGTCCTGCTCCCCGGGCAGCTCGTCGCGGACATGGTCTCGATCCTCGGCTCGCTGTTCTTCGTCGTCGGCGACATCGACAAGTGACGATGCCCGCGGCCGCTGTCCCACCTTCCGCCTAGTGCTGTGACCGGAAAGGTTCACCGGGTCACGACGCCCGGCACGGCACCTCGCCGCGTTGTCGGACCACGGAAGTACGTCCAGTACGAGCCGCGGTCCTCCGCCTTGCGATGCACCGCACCGGACGCCGCGACCCGGCAAACCTTCCCGGCCACAGCACTAGGCTGCCCGCATGACGTCAGCAGACCCGCACCCGCACCCCGGCATATACGCCGCCTACCTGCGGCGGCTCGGCATCGAGGAGCCCGGCGCGCCGTCCGTGGAGGGGCTGTTCGCCCTCCAGCGGGCGCACCTGGAGCGCGTCCCCTACGAGAACGTCGACATCCAGCTCGGCCGCGCCCCCGGCATCGACCCCGAGCTGTCGGCACGCCGCTTCGCCGCCGGTCGCGGTGGCTACTGCTTCCACCTCAACGGGGCCTTCGCGGCGCTCCTCGACCACCTCGGCTACGAGGTCACCCGCCATGTGGGCGGCGTGTACAAGGAGTCCCAGTCCGAAGACGCCGCACGGGGCGTGAGCGGCGACCACCTGGCACTCACCGTCCGCGTGCCGGGGGCCGGGAACACCGGCGTCACCGACACCTTCTACGTGGACGCCGGGCTCGGCGACGGCCCGTACGAGCCGCTGCCGCTGCGCGAAGGCTCGTACCGCCAGGGGGTCTTCGCCTACTCCCTGGAACGGCTGCCCGCGGTGGGCTGGCTCTACCGCCACCCGGGCAGCTCCGCCCCGCTCGCGAACTTCCGCACGGAGCCCGCCGGGCCGGCCGCGGCGGCCGGCTTCGCGGCCGAGCACCTGCGGCTGTCGACCTCCCCGGACTCCGGTTTCGTACGGACCTTCGCGGCCCTGCGGCGCGACGCGGACGGCATCGACGCCCTGCGGGGGCGGGTGCTGAGCCGCATCGACCCGGTGCGGGGGAACACCGAGCGCGTGCTCGACGGCCCGGAGGAGTTCTACGCCGCGCTGGAGGGGGTCTTCGGCCGCGCGCTCGACGACCTGACCCCGACCGACCGCACGGCCCTGTGGACCCGGGTGGACCGGGCCCACGAGAGCTGGGCGGCCGCCCGGGGCCACTGACCCGGGGGCGGCCGGGCGGGCCGATGTCCGTGGGGCAGGGCAGACTTGGGGGATGTCCCTCTCACCCCGCCGGGCCTGCCCCTCCTGCGGCCGCGACTGCGCCGTCACCGCCGGGCGGATCGCCCGCCACGACCCGCCCGCCGGGCGGGGCCGCGGGGACCTCGTCTCCTGCCCCGGCTCCCGCGCCCGCGTGACCCTCGGCGCCTCCGCCCCGACGCTGGACGGCTTCACCCTGTCCCCGCTGCCGGGCCAACTCCCGCTGTTCTAGAGGGCCCGCGGGTTCCGGAGCAGAGAGTGGGCACCCCCGACTCGTCGGGGGCTCCGCGCACCTTATGCACAGGCTGTGGAAAGTCTGTTCGACGGGAATCACCGGGAGGAGGACATCGTGGCCACGCTCCCCGCATCACCGCAGGAGCTGCTCACCCCGGAGTCGGCCGACACCGACGTCCCGTTCGACACCAGACGCCGCGGGCTCGGCCGACAAGATCCGAAAGAGACGACCTAGGAGCTCGCCGCGCGCAGCTGGACCACGTCGATCGGCTCGGTCTCGTCGTGGGCGGTGAGGTCGATGACCTGGCCCGCGGCGCGCTGCTCCTCGGCGGGCGCCTCGACGGCGCCGGCCAGGGCCGCCGGCTCCGCTCCGCCCCGGGCGGACTCCGCCTTGTGGACGGCGAGGGCCTCCGCACCGACGACGTCGGCGAGGTCCTCGTTCTGGACGGACTCGATGACCGCGCGGGCCTGCGCGGCCGTCTTCGTACCGAAGAAGTCGAAGCCGCCCTCGACGCGCGAGGTCGGCCGGCGGTGCGCGGCGTACGGGGCCACCGCGGCGGCGAGCCGGCGCGCGGGGACGGCGGCCGCCGGGCCCACGGGCACCGGGCCGGCGAGCGCGGGGCGGGAGTGCGACTCCAGCGCGGCGGGCTTCGCCGGGGCGGCGGGGGCTGCCGGGGCAGCGGGTGCGGCGGAAGCCGCCGGGAGGGCGCGGGCGGCCGGGGCCGCCTTGGCCGCCGGGAGTGCGGCCGGGCCGCGCCGCGGCTCCGGGGCGGGCCCGTCGGGGTCGGCGGCCTTCGCCGTCTTGTCGGCCAGCGCCACGAGCGCGGCGTGGGCGCGGGCGAAGCCCACCGAGGTGGCGGCGCCGGCGCTGGTGCGCTCCTCGGAGACCGCGGGAAGTTCCTTCTGCCCGGCGGCGGCGGAAGCGGCCCGGGCCGCCGGGGCCGCGGCCTCGATGGCCAGCAGCCGGCGTCCTTCCAGGGCGCTCGCCCGCTCGGTCTCCGCGGTGGCGTACCGGCGCAGCAGCGCCGCGTGCTCCCCGCGCAGACCCGCGAGTTCGACCCGCTTGGCGCGCAGTTTGGCGTCGAGCTTGCCGCGCAGCACCCGGGCCTCTTCGAGGTCGGATTCGAGCTCGGCTATCCGCTCGTCGGTGCGCCACTCGTCCTTGACCCGTTCGCGCCCGAGCTCGCTGACCCGGCGGCCGGCCGACAGGTCCCACGAGCGCATGACGACGGCGCCGGCCAGCCCGGCGGCCGCGGTGAGCGCCACGAGCAGGCGCAACGCCATCGGTTCCGCGAGCAGCCAGGCGGCTCCGGCGCCGGCTACGGACACACCGGCGACGGCCGTCGGCGTGAGCAGCCGGTGAAGGGGTTCGGGATTGCGGTGGCGTCCACGGGGCATGGCCTGAAATTTACAGGGAGTGGACGGGGTGTGGGGTAGCCGCCCGGGAATCTGTTCCCGAGCAGTTACCGCACCCGGCGCACGAAAGGCGCAACTCCTACTTCTTCAGCAGGCCCTTGGACTCCAGAAAGGCCTTCGCGACATCGGCCGGCTTGGCGCGCTCGGCATCGACCTTGCGGTTCAACTCGACCAGGTCGGCCGTGGTGAGCGCCTTGGTGATCTTGTCGAGGGCGGCCGCGATCTCGGGGGCGCCGGCGTCCTTGGCGTTGACCACCGGGAGCACGTTGTCGGCGTTCTGGAGCTTCTTGTCGTCCTCCAGCAGGACCAGGCCGAAGCTGTCGAGGGTGGCGTCCGTGGTGGTGGTGAGGACGAGCTGGTCGGCGCCGTCCTTCACCGCCTGCTTGGCCTGCGGGGTTCCGACGCCCTTGGGGTCAATACCGGAAACGTCGATTCCGTATGTCGTCTTCAATCCGGGTGCGCAGAAGGGCCGCACCGCGCATTCGTCACCGGCCGCGATCTTCACCTTCAGACCGGACTTGCCCAGATCGGAAAGGGTCTTGAGATTGTTCTTCGTGGCGAATTCCTTGCTCACCGCGAAGGCGTTCTGGTCGACCGCCGAGCCCGCGGGCAGCGCCTTCAGCCCCAGCGGGCCCGCCAGCTTCTCCAGGGCCGCCACCGTCGCCGCCACGTCGCTCGACGCGACCGGCTTGTCCGTCGGCGCCTTGGAGCCGTTCACCTTGGCGTTGAGGAACTCCGCGAGGGTCGCCGCGTACTCCGGGACGACGTCGATCTCGCCCTTCTCCAGCGAGGGTTCGTACAGCTCGCGGTTGTTGACCGTGGTGATCGACGTGTCGTAGCCGGCGTCCTTCAGGACCTGCGCGTACAGCTCGGCCAGCACGTTGGACTCGGTGAAGCCGGCGGCGCCGATCACCAGCTTGCCGCCCTTGGCGCCCTCGGAGGACCCGGAGGCGGCGGCGGAGGAGCCCCCGTCCTTGGTCTTCTCCAGGCTGTCGCCGCCGCACGCGGCGAGCGATGCGGTCAGGGCGACCGCGCCCAGGGCCGCGCCGAGGGCGCGCGTGGACTTGCTCATCTCAATCTCCTTCAAGGGTGGGCCGACAAGGGGTGGGCCGAGGTGCCGGGGCCCGCTCAGCGGGTGGCCGCGCCCGGCAGCAGCCGGTCGGCCGCCACCAGCGCGCCCTCCACGAGCAGGGCCAGAGCCGCGACCAGCAGGGCGCCCGCGACGACCTGCGGGGTGTTGTACGTGTTGAAGCCGGCGGTGATGATCCGGCCGAGGCCGCCCTGGCCGACCATCGCGGCGATGGTGGCCGTGGCGATGACCTGGACGGCTCCCGAGCGCAGGCCCGTCATCACCAGTCCGCGCGCGAGCGGCAGTTCCACCCGCCAGAAGAGCTGGCGGCCGGACATGCCCATGCCCCGCGCGGCCTCCACCACCGAGCGGTCGACCTCGCGCATGCCGACGTAGGCGTTGGTCAGCAGCGGCGGGATGGCGAAGAGCACCAGCGCGGCGATGGTGGGCACGTACCCGGCGCCCCGCAGCGGGGAGACCATGAACAGCGCCAGCACCGCGAAGACCGGGACGGCCCGCCCGATGTTGGAGACGTTGACGGCGAGGCCGCCGCCCTTGCCGAGGTGGCCGAGCCACAGTCCGACCGGGAGGGCGAGCGCGCAGGCCAGCGCCAGGGCGACCCCGCTGACGTACACGTGCTCGCCGAGCCGGTGCCACACCCCGCTCTCCCCGGCCCAGTTGGCCCCGTCGGCCAGCCAGTCCCAGGCCTGTCCCAGCACTCCCATCAGACGGCTCCCGCGCTGACGTCGGCGCCGCGTGCGGCGCGAGAGGAACGCGTCTTACGGGGCGCCCGGGTGGCACGGGTCCAGGGGGTCAGCAGCCGCTGGAGGCCGAGCAGGGCCAGGTCCGCCACGAGCGCGAGGAGCACGCACAGCACCGAGGCGGTGAGCACCTGGGCCTTGAACGAGCTGTTCACGGCGGGTGCGATGAGATTGCCGAGGCCGCCCTTGCCCACGATGGAGCCCACGGTCGTCAGCGCGACCGTGGAGACGGTCGCGATCCGTACGCCGGCCAGCAGGGCGGGCAGCGCCAGCGGCAGCTCGACCTGCCACAGCAGCCTGCCCGGGCCGTACCCCATCCCGCGCGCGGCTTCCCGTACGTCCTCGGGCACGGCTTCGAGACCGGCCAGCACGTTGCGCACGAGGATGGTCAGCGAATACAGCACCAGGCCGGTCACCACCAGCGCCGCCGAGAGCCCGAAGACCGGCAGGAGCAGGGAGAACATGGCGAGCGAGGGGACCGTGTAGAGCAGGGTGGTGAGGCCCAGGACGGGGGCCGCCCAGTGGCGGCCGCGGCGGGCCAGCAGCGCCAGCGGGACCGACACGGCGATGCCGATCAGCACCGAAACGCCGGTGATCCACACGTGTTCGAGGGTGGCGTCGGTGAGCTCCTGGGAGCGGGAGGTGACGTACTCCCAGCAGATCCAGTCGTTCGCCACCAGGCAGCTCTGCCCGGCCATCGCCCTCACCCCCCGTCACCGACCGTACGTAGGAGCGACCATAACCCCCACCACCGACAATGGCCGGAATCCTTCGCACACGGGCAACACGCCCTTCACAAACGGACCCCGCGGGTAGGGAAAGATGGCCGTGTGATCCGATTCGAGCAAGTGACCAAGCGGTACCCCGACGGGACGACCGCCGTCGCGGACCTGTCCTTCGAGGTCGCCGAGGGCGAACTGGTCACCCTGGTGGGCCCGTCCGGCTGCGGCAAGACGACCACCATGAAGATGGTCAACCGGCTCATCGAGCCGACCTCCGGCCGGATCCTCCTGAACGGCGAGGACATCGCCGCCGCCGACCCGGTCGAACTGCGCCGCCGCATCGGCTACGTCATCCAGCAGGTCGGGCTGTTCCCGCACAAGACGGTGCTGGAGAACACGGCCACCGTGCCGCAGCTCATCGGCACCCCCAAGGCCAAGGCCCGCGCGCGGGCCGCGGAACTCCTCGACCTGGTCGGGCTGGACCCGGCCGTCTACGGCGGCCGCTACCCGGAGCAGCTCTCCGGCGGGCAGCGCCAGCGCGTCGGCGTGGCCCGGGCGCTCGCCGCCGACCCGCCGGTGCTGCTGATGGACGAGCCGTTCGGCGCGGTGGACCCGGTGGTGCGCGAGCGGCTGCAGAACGAGTTCCTGACGCTCCAGCAGACCGTGCGCAAGACGATCCTGCTGGTCACGCACGACCTGGAGGAGGCGGTCCGGCTCGGGGACCGCATCGCGGTCTACGGAGCGGGCACCATCGAGCAGTTCGCCAGCCCGGCGCAGGTGCTGGGCGCCCCGGCGACCGACTACGTGGCCGGCTTCGTCGGCTCCGACCGCGGGCTGAAGCGCCTCGCGGTCACCGCCGTGGCGGAGGCCGACCTGGCCGACCCCGCCGACCCGGCCTCCGCCGACGGAAAGGCCCCCACCGCCGGGGTGGCGCTGGGGGCCAGTCTGCGCGAGGCGCTCGCGCTGCTGCTCCAGGAGGACTCGGGGCGGATCGGGGTCACGCATCCCGACTCCGGCGAGCTGATCGGCGTACTCACCCCGGAAGGGGTGCACCGGGCCCTGCGCCGCGCCCGGTTGCAGGAGGCCTGACCTCACTGCCGCCTTGCGCCTTGCGCCTGACACCTGACGCCTGACGCCTGCGTCTTACGCCTGGATCCTGCCGCTCATCCACACCAGCATCGGCGGGATCTCGCGGCGCCAGGTGTTGAAGTTGTGGCCGCCGCTGTCGAGGATGATCGAGGAGACCCGGTCCGGGCCCTTGACCAGCTTGATGAACTTCTTCGTGCCGGCGAGGTTCGGCTCGCCCTTCTCGCTGCTGGTGACCAGGAACGACGTACCGGACGGCTGCTTCGCCTTCAGCGACTCCAGCACGTTCGCGCGCGCCTTCAGCTTCTCGTCCCCGTGGAAGAGGTCACCGGTCGTCGGATCGTCCGCGGCCTCGTAGTACGCGGACAGCCCCGCGGCCGCACCGAAGGTCTTCGGGTAGTGCGCGGCGATCTTCAGCGCACAGTAACCGCCCGTGGAGTTGCCGATGAAGCCCATGTTCTCGGGCTTCTTGCCGACCCGGAAGGTGCTCTGGATGGCCTGGGGAAGGTCCTGGCCGTAGAAGGTCTCGGTCTGCGGGCCACCGGGTATGTCCACGCACTCGGTGTCGCGCGAACCGGGGGTCGGACGGAGCATGACCAGGATCATCGGCTTCATCTTGCCCGTCTTGGCCTGCCTGAAGGCCGTCATCGGGTAGTCCAGCCCTTTGATCAGGTTCTCCGCCATGCCCGGGTAGCCCGTGAGGACGATGGAGGCCGGGAAGTTCTGTTCCTTGTGCTGCGGCTGGAAGTACTCCGGCGGCAGCCACACGAAGCCCATCGTCGTTATCTTCGACTTCTGGCCGGTTATCGCGACTTTCAGGATCTGCCCGCCGACGGGCGGCTTGGCCCCGCCGGGCACGTCGAGCTGCTGCTTGTCGACGACCTTGATGTCGGCACTGCTCATCGAGTGGTCGACGACCTTGCCGATCGAGGTCTCCTGACCGAACAGGTCGGCCCAGGACCCGTAGAACAGGAACGACTTGTTCGCGCCGAGACCGATCGCCGCGAACAGCGCCAGCTGCGTCGCCAGCAGGAGGCCGATCCGGCCGAGGACCGAGCGCCAGGAGCGGCCCGAGAGCTTTGGCCAGAACCACACGGTGGCCGCGAACAGCAGCACACCGACAAGGACGGCCAGCGCCAGAACCGTATTACTGGTGAGACCCATGAGCAGTCAGTCGACTTTCTATGGCAGGACTAGATTTTTTCTCGAGGATGAGTGAACCCGCTCCCCTTCGATGTCGTCCTAATGGACGCACCACCCAACGAAGGCCCCAGCGGCCTTCGGCCACATGATCTCTCGCGGAGCAACGGGAAGCGATGTCTAGCAGGATAGATGGCGATAAGTCGGGACAGGTTCCGAAGCCTGTCAGCCGAATCCTCCGAGGCCCACGACCGGAGTCCGTCCCCGGGATCGTGGGCACCGCCGTCACGGTCGTCGGCCTGCTGGACATCGCCGCGGGAGTCTTCCCGCGCTTCCGGCACAGCCGAATCCACGCGGTCACCGAGGTGCTGCCCGGCTCCTTCGGTCCCTTCGCGGCCGCCCTGGCCCTCAGCGCCGGCGTCCTGCTCCTGCTGCTCGCCCACGGGCTCAAGCGCCGCAAGCGCCGCGCCTGGCGGGCCGCGGTGGTGCTGCTGCCGGCGGGCGCCGTCGCGCAGTTCACGTACCGCCACTCGGTCATCGGCGTGGTCATCGCGGCGGTGCTCCTGGCGCTCCTGCTGCGCCACCAGAGTGAATTCAAGGCGCTGCCCGACCCCCGCAGCCGCTGGAAGGCGCTCGCCAACTTCGTGCTGATGAGCGCGGGCTCCATCGGCCTCGGTCTGGTCATCGTCAACTCGCACCCCGGCCGCGTTGTAGGCAATCCGGGTGTTTACGAGCAGATCAGCCACGTCGTCTACGGGCTCTTCGGCTTCGAGGGCCCCGTCGACTACGCCGGCCGGGTGTCCTGGACCGTCGGCTACTCGCTGGGCGCCCTCGGCATGCTGACCGCCGTCACCACCATCTACCTGGCCTTCCGCCCCGAGCACCCGGCCGCCCGGCTCACCGCCGACGACGAGGTCAAGCTCCGCGAGCTGCTCGCCCGGCACGGCGGCCGCGACTCGCTCGGCCACTTCGCGCTCCGCCGCGACAAGGCCGTCGTCTTCTCCCCCAGCGGCAAGGCCGCCGTCACCTACCGCGTGGTCTCCGGCGTGATGCTCGCCTCCGGCGACCCGGTCGGCGACGTCGAGGCCTGGCCCGGCGCCATCGAACGGTTCATGGAGGAGGCCAAGACCCACTCCTGGACCCCCGCCGTCATGGGCTGCAGCGAGACCGGCGGCGAGGTCTGGACCCGCGAGACCGGTCTCGACGCCCTGGAGCTCGGGGACGAGGCGATCGTCGACGTCAAGGACTTCTCCCTCGCCGGCCGCGCGATGCGCAACGTCCGCCAGATGGTGAAGCGCATCGAGCGCAACGGCTACACCACCAAGGTCCGCCGGGTCAGCGAGCTGACCGAGACCGAGCTGGAGCAGGTGCGCGGCGCCGCCGACGCCTGGCGGGGCACCGACACCGAACGCGGCTTCTCCATGGCGCTGGGCCGCGTCGGCGACCCCGGCGACGGCGACTGCTACATCGCCACCGCGCACCGCGTCGAGGAGGGCGACACCTCCCCCTTCGGCGACCTCAAAGCCGTCCTGCACTTCGTCCCCTGGGGCAAGGACGGCATGTCGCTGGAGCTGATGCGCCGCGACCGCGCCGCCGACCCCGGCATGAACGAGCTGCTGATCGTCGCCTCCCTGGAGGCCTCCCCGGCACTCGGCATCGAGAAGGTCTCCCTGAACTTCGCGATGTTCCGCTCGGCCCTGGCCCGCGGCGAGAAGATCGGCGCCGGCCCGGTCCTGCGGATGTGGCGCAGCCTGCTGGTGTTCCTGTCGCGCTGGTTCCAGATCGAGTCGCTGTACAAGTTCAACGCGAAGTTCCGGCCCCGCTGGGAGCCCCGCTTCGTGGTCTTCCGCACCACCCGGGACCTGCCCCGCATCGGCTTCGCCGCGATGCAGGCCGAGGGCTTCGTCACGCTGGCCCTGCCCCGCCTGTTCGCCGGCCGCAGGCGCCCCAAGCCGGTCCGCACGTGCGCCCACCACCGCGTGCAGGCCCCGACGGTCGTCCCCGCCCAGCCGGAACGCGAAATCCAGGCCGCCTGAACACGGGCCCTACCCTGGGAACCATGAACACGAACCGCGGCCCCGCCCCCAGGGGCCTGGTGACAGGCCTCCCCGACTGGGACCGCTGCGCGGTCATGGGCGTCGTCAACGTCACCCCCGACTCCTTCTCAGACGGCGGCCGCTGGTTCGACACCACCGCCGCCGTCAAGCGCGGCCTCGACCTCGCCGCCCAGGGCGCCGACCTCGTGGACGTCGGCGGCGAGTCCACCCGCCCCGGCGCCTCCCGCGTCGACGAGGAGGAGGAGCTGCGCCGGGTCGTCCCCGTCGTCCGCGGCCTCGCCTCCGAAGGAGTCGTCGTCTCCGTCGACACCATGCGCGCCTCCGTCGCCGCGCAGGCCGTCGCCGCCGGCGCCACCCTGGTCAACGACGTCAGCGGCGGCCTCGCCGACCCCGGCATGATCCCGGCCGTCGCCGCCGCGGAGGTGCCCTTCGTCGTCATGCACTGGCGCGGCTTCAGCGACGGCATGAACAGCCTCGCCGTCTACGAGGACGTCCTCGCCGAGGTCACCGCGGAACTGCGCACCCGCATCGACGCCGTCGTCTCCGGCGGCATCGCCCCCGAACGGCTCCTGGTCGACCCGGGCCTCGGCTTCGCCAAGAACGCCGAGCACGACCTGGCCCTGGTCGCCCACCTCGGCGAGCTGCGCGCCCTCGGTTTCCCGCTCCTGGTGGCCGCCTCGCGGAAGCGTTTCCTCGGCCGGGTGCTGGCCGGCGCCGACGACGCCTCCCCGCCGCCCGCCCGCGAACGTGACGCCGCCACCGCCGCCGTCTCCGCCCTCGCCGCCTCCCAGGGCGCCTGGGCCGTACGGGTCCACGAGGTACGGGCGAGCGCCGACGCGGTTCGGGTGGCCCGCGCCGTGGAAGGGGCACTGCGTACGACCCGTAGCAACGAGGAAGGGGCACGGTGAGCCGTACCGACATCGAATCCGTCGAAGAGGTCAACACGGCCTTCTACGAGGCCATGGAGCGGGGGGACTTCGACGCGCTGTCGGCGCTCTGGCTCGAAGACGAGATCTCCTGCGTGCACCCGGGCTGGCCGGTGCTGTCGGGACGCGGCGAAGTGCTGCGCTCCTACGCGCTGATCATGTCGCACACCGAGTACATCCAGTTCTTCCTCACCGACACCAAGGTCACGGTCATAGGCGACACCGCCCTGGTGACCTGCACCGAGAACATCCTCAGCGGCGGGCCCGCCGAGGACGGCGGTGAACTGGGCCCCCTCGTGGGCCAGCTCGTCGTCGCCACGAATGTGTTCCGACGCACACCGGAGGGCTGGCGGCTCTGGTCGCACCACGGTTCTCCCGTGCTCACGGACTCCGACGAGGACGAGGACGAAGACCCCTCCTGACCCCGGCGTCGGGCTCCGAGGTATTTCGCAGGTAAATTCGAAGATGGACGACGCCGACCGCACTCGGCTACGGCCATGGATCCGGGGAGTCCCGGACCGGAAGCACCTACGAAAAGCAGGAGTGATTCGCGTGGATCGTGTCGCGCTGCGCGGCCTCAAGGCTCGCGGGCACCATGGCGTCTTCCCCCGGGAACGCGAGGAAGGCCAGACCTTCATCGTCGACCTGGTGCTCCACCTCGACACCCGTCCCGCGGCGGCGGGCGACGACCTGGCTAAGACCGTGCACTACGGGGTAGTCGCGGAAGAAGTCGTCGACGTGGTCCAGGGCGAGCCCGTGGATCTGATCGAAACCCTCGCCGAGCGGATCGCCCAGCAGTGCCTCAAGCACGAGGCGGTCGCCCAGGTGGAGGTCGTCGTCCACAAACCGGACGCGCCGATCACCGTCCCCTTCGACGACGTGACCATCACGATCACCCGGAGCCGCGCGTGAACAACGGAATGAACGCCCAGAGCGACCCCACGGTCCAGCCCGTACCCGCCTCCGTGGTCGAGGCCGTCGACGCGGCCGACGTCACCCTGTCCAACCCCAAGTGGGCCGTCGTCGCGCTCGGCGCGAACCTGGGCAACCGCCTGGAGACCCTCCAGGGCGCCATCGACGCCCTCGGCGACACTCCGGGCCTGCGGGTCAAGGCCGTCTCCCCCGTGTACGAGACGGAGCCGTGGGGCGTGGAGCCCGGCTCGCAGCCCGCGTACTTCAACGCGGTCATCTCGGTGAAGACCACCCTGCCCCCCGGCTCGCTGCTGGAGCGCGGCCACGCCATCGAGGAAGCCTTCGACCGCGTCCGCGAGGAGCGCTGGGGGCCCCGGACGATCGACGTCGACATCATCGCCTACGCCGACGTGGTCTCCGCCGACCCCGACCTCACCCTCCCGCACCCGCGCGCCCACCAGCGCGCCTTCGTGCTGGCCCCCTGGAACGACATCGACCCCGAAGCGCAGATCCCGGGCCACGGACCCGTCGCCGCGCTCTTGGCGGCGGTCGGCCTGTCCGGACTCACCCAGCGCACGGACCTGGAACTGCGCCTCCCCGAATAGGATCACCGCATACGCACGCACGCACGGAGAGCGGGCGCTGGGAAATGGCGGGAGAGGCGTACGTGAAGCAACTGAGGCCGGCGGTCCTGGCGGGCATTTTCGCGATCGCGGCGGTGCTGTCCTGGGCCGGAGCCCGGCTGTGGAACTCGTACGGCACGCTCCCCGGCGTCCCCGTGGCCGCGCCCATCGTGCTCGGCGCCATCGCGGTGGTCCTGCTGGCGACGGCCCTGTCGCTGCGCTCCCGCCTGAAGGCCCAGCGCGAGCGCGTGCCCGGTGCCAAGGGCGTGGAGCCGCTGATGGCGGCCCGCGCGGTGGTCTTCGGCCAGGCCAGCGCCCTGGTGGCGGCCCTGGTCGCGGGCGCGTACGGCGGCGTGGGCGTCTTCCTGCTCACCACCGCCATGGACGTCCCCGCCCGCCGCGACCAGACCTGGTACGCCGGCTTCTCGGTCCTGGCGGGCGCGGCGGTCGTGGCGGCGGCCCTCTTCCTGGAACACGTCCTGAAGCTCCCGGACGACGAGGACCCCACCCCCGAGGCCCCGGCCCGGGCCTAGGTCGTGGCCGCGCCCACTACCCCGTAGGTGCGACCGTCGACCACGAACTCCCCGAGCGGGGTCATGCCCAACCCGTCGACGTGCACCGTCCACGAAACCCGGTTGGTCATCTCGATGAAGGCCACCATCACCTCGGCCCGCCCCGAGGCGGCCTCCAGCGCCGCATTGAACAGCCCCCGGGCGATCCCCCGGCCCCGGTGCGCGGCGCCGACCACGACGGGCCCGTAGAGCAGCCACCGCACGGCCCCCAGCGGCCGCCCGCGCCACAGCAACTCGTCCTGTGCCCCGAGCAGCGCCCGCACGGGCGGCGGCGCCCCCGGCACGCTCTCGGCCCGCACGAGCCCGAGCAGCCCGGCGATCTCCCCGCCCTCATCCGCGACGAGCAGCCCCCCGCCCTCGGCCATCGCCCGCAACGCGTCCTCGTCGAGCGCTCCCTGCACGAACCCCTGCCGGGCCCGCTCCTCCTCGCTCAGCGCATCGTGGTGATTGGCGGCGAACAGCCCCGCCATGGCGGACGCGTCCGCCGCTGTGGCAGCCCGGTACTCCATGGCCCCGATGGTTCCACCCGGCCACGTCGGCCGCATCCGCTCACTCCCGGGCCCGGACCAGGTGCCCGCTCACCAGGAAGCCTGGATGGGGATGGAGCCGGTAGGTATAGAGGGTGAACGGCTTCGAGCCGATGGCGGTGTGTGGCCGGACCTCCAGCACCCGGGCCGGCATCGTCTCCTCGAGCAGCAGAGGATGCTCTTCCCGTTGGAACGTGCCGCGCCGCCTCCAGGCATCGGAGATGTACACGCGCGAAGCCCGCCCGGGGACACCACTCGGTGTGAACCTCGCCCCGATGATCTCCGCCATCTCGCGGAGGAAGGGAACGTTGGCACTCACCACGATGCGGCACCCCCAGTCGCCGCTGCTCCGGTACCCGTCGCCGTCGACGTAGCCGTCCAAAAAGCCGTTGAAGGTCACCTCGTCCCGCAGCACGACGCGGGGGAAGCGCTGTCGCATGTGGTGAGCGTCCCCGCCCACGTACTGCCTCAGCAAGTCGGCGAGGTACGAAGAGACGACGCGCACCCGGAAGCCCGGAAGGTCCCGCTGAAGGTAGCCGGAGGGCCGGGTGACCGGCTCCAGACGGGCCGTGAGGCCGGTGGCCGCCGTCAGGCACGCCGCGTACCGGCTGGCAAAGCCCTCGTCGTTGACGATGAGGGACACATAGTTCGTGCCGACCGTCCCATCGGAACAGGTCGCACCAACCAAGTAGCCGAATTCATAGCCAGGCCGGATCTCGAGACGCTGGCGACACAGCTTGCGCGCCGGGCTCCAGAGAACGGCGCTGCCTGCGGCCTCAGCCGCAGGCAGCCACCCGGCAGGGGTGGCCAGGAGCTGATCCGGAGCCACGCAGAACGTCTGCTGGTCCGTGACCACGTCCACGACTGCGCGGGCTTTCACGGCCTCCACCGACGTGACGACCGTCTGCACTGTCCGTGACCCGGCCAAGGTCCAGAGCCGGTCGCCCACACCGACGGTTCTCGCCTGAGCCTGTCCGTCCACCCCGTTCACCATCTGCTTGCTCGGCAGCCCGCCCATACCGCCCCCTGATCAGCGCGTGAATCACCTGATCAACGACGTTATGGGGTGGGTCTGACAATCCGGCTAGCGGGCGATGATCAGCGACATCGCCTCGTTGCGGGTCGCGGGGTCGCGGAGCTGGCCGCGCACGGCCGAGGTGATGGTCTTCGCGCCGGGCTTGCGGACACCGCGCATGGTCATGCACATGTGCTCGCACTCGATGACCACGATGACCCCGCGCGGGTCCAGGATCTCCATCAGGGAGTCGGCTATCTGAGTCGTCAGCCGCTCCTGGACCTGAGGGCGGCGGGCGAACACGTCCACGAGCCGAGCCAGCTTCGACAGGCCGGTGATCTTGCCGTCGACGGACGGAATGTACCCAACATGGGCAACTCCGACGAATGGCACCAAATGATGCTCACAGGACGACATGACCTCGATGTCCTTCACCAGGACCATCTCGTCGTGCCCGAGGTCGAACGTCGTGGTCAGCACCTCTTCGGGCTTCTGCCACAGACCCCCGAATATCTCCCGGTACGCCCGCGCCACCCGGGCCGGCGTCTCAAGGAGCCCCTCGCGGTCCGGGTCCTCGCCGACCGCGATCAGGAGCTCGCGGACCGCCGCCTCGGCGCGCTTCTCGTCGAACTCGCCGATCGTGCCCTCGCCACCGGTCAGGGTCACTGGGTCGGTCATCTCTTCCTCGTTCCTGTGTGCACGGTCCCGGCACGTGAAAGTGCCGCGCCCCCCAGGCTAGAACCTGGGGGGCGCGGCTTCCATTCCGGGAGGCACTAGGCCTCCGGGAGCTCCTCCGGGGAGGGCTCCGGGGCCTTTTCCACGGATACGGCCGAGGCCGCGGACGTGCCGTTCGCCGCGTTCGTCAGCTGGAGCTCCTTGGGAGAGAGCACCGGCGGACGGGTGGACGGCGTGCGGTGCGAGGAGCCGGTCCACGCCGGGCGGGCCGGGCGCTTCACGATCGTCGAGAAGACCTCGGCGATCTGCTCCTTGTTGAGCGTCTCCTTCTCGAGGAGGGCGAGGACGAGGTTGTCGAGGACGTCGCGGTTCTCGACCAGGATTTCCCAGGCCTCGTTGTGCGCGGTCTCGATGAGCTTCTTGACCTCTTCGTCGACCAGCGCGGCGACCTCTTCCGAGTAGTCCCTCGGGTGCGACATCTCGCGGCCCAGGAACGGCTCGGTGTTGTCCCCGCCGAACTTGATCGCGCCGAGACGCTCGGTCATGCCGTACTGCGTGACCATCGCGCGGGCCGTTGCCGTGGCCTTCTCGATGTCGTTCGCGGCACCCGTGGTCGGGTCGTGGAAGACCAGTTCCTCGGCCGCGCGCCCGCCCAGCATGTACGCGAGCTGGTCGAGCATCTCGTTGCGCGTGGTCGAGTACTTGTCCTCGTCGGGCAGGACCATGGTGTAACCCAGGGCCCGGCCGCGGGACAGGATCGTGATCTTGTGGACCGGGTCGGAGTTCGGGGAAGCCGCCGCGACCAGGGCGTGTCCGCCCTCGTGGTACGCGGTGATCTTCTTTTCCCGGTCCGACATGATCCGGGTGCGCTTCTGCGGACCCGCCACGACGCGGTCGATCGCCTCGTCCAGCGCATGGTTGTCGATCAGCTTCTGGTCCGAGCGGGCCGTGAGCAGCGCGGCCTCGTTCAGGACGTTGGCGAGATCGGCACCCGTGAAGCCGGGCGTACGACGGGCCACCGCACCCAGGTCGACGTCCGGGGCGACCGGCTTGCCCTTCTGGTGGACCTTGAGGATCTCCAGACGGCCCTGCATGTCCGGACGGTCGACCGCGATCTGGCGGTCGAAGCGGCCGGGGCGCAGGAGGGCCGGGTCGAGGATGTCGGGACGGTTCGTGGCGGCGATCAGGATGACCCCGCCCTTCACGTCGAAGCCGTCCATCTCGACGAGCAGCTGGTTGAGGGTCTGCTCGCGCTCGTCGTGACCGCCGCCCAGGCCCGCACCGCGGTGCCGGCCGACGGCGTCGATCTCGTCGACGAAGACGATCGCCGGGGCGTTGGCCTTGGCCTGCTCGAACAGGTCGCGGACACGCGAGGCACCGACACCGACGAACATCTCGACGAAGTCGGATCCGGAGATCGAGTAGAAGGGGACACCGGCCTCGCCCGCGACGGCACGCGCGAGCAGGGTCTTACCGGTGCCGGGCGGGCCGTACAGCAGCACGCCCTTGGGGATCTTGGCGCCGACGGCCTGGAACTTCGCCGGCTCCTGGAGGAACTCCTTGATCTCGTGGAGTTCCTCGACGGCCTCGTCCGAGCCCGCGACATCGGCGAACGTCGTCTTCGGGGTGTCCTTGGTGATGAGCTTGGCCTTGGACTTCCCGAACTGCATGACCCGGGAACCACCGCCCTGCATCTGGTTCATCAGGAACAGGAAGACGACGACGATGAGGACGAACGGCAGCAGCGAGAGCAGCACGCTCAGGAACGGGCTGGTCTTGTCCGGCGTGACGGAGTATCCGTCAGGGATCTGACCGGCTTCGAACTTGGTCTGGAGGTTCTGGGCGAGCTGTACGCCCTGGTCCCCGATGTAGTTGGCCTGGAACTTGGTGCCGTCGTTGTCGCCGAGCTTCTGGTCCTTCTTCAGCTCGATCTTGATCATCTGGCTGTCACCGGTGGTGAGCTTGGCGCTGTCCACCTGGCCACTGTTGATCGCCTTGATGACCTCGCTGGTCTCCACCGACTTGTAGCCGCCGCCGGAGCCGACGACGTTCATCAACACGACCACGGCGAGGACGGCCAGCACGATCCACATAACCGGCCCACGGAAGTATCGCTTCACGTCCATCCATACGGGGCGCTAGGCACCCCGTCCCTCCTGCCCGTAGGTAAATGCTGCTGTGAGTAAAGACTGTTCTTCGGAATGTACCCCTGCATTGTCACCCGCGGCCTCATGGGACGGCTGACAGACCCGCCTTTCCATGCTCCAACGGCGGGAAACGCTCCAGGGTTCCCCTGTCGGGCGCTGGATCAGCCGCCGTAGACGTGGGGAGCGAGGGTGCCGACGAACGGCAGGTTGCGGTACTTCTCGGCGTAGTCGAGGCCGTAGCCGACGACGAACTCGTTCGGGATGTCGAAGCCGACCCACTTCACGTCGATCGCGACCTTGGCGGCGTCGGGCTTGCGCAGCAGCGTGACGACCTCCAGGGAGGCCGGCTGGCGGGAGCCGAGGTTCGACAGCAGCCACGACAGGGTCAGGCCCGAGTCGATGATGTCCTCGACGATCAGGACGTGCTTGTCCTTGATGTCGGTGTCCAGGTCCTTGAGGATCCGCACCACGCCCGAGGACTGGGTCCCGGCGCCGTACGAGGACACCGCCATCCAGTCCATGGTGAGCGGGGTGGACAAGGCGCGCGCCAGGTCCGCCATCACCATCACCGCGCCCTTGAGGACGCCGACGATGAGCAGGTCCTTGCCCGCGTACTCCGCGTCGATCTTCGCGGCCAGCTCTGCCAGCTTCGCGTCGATCTCTTCCTTGGTGATGAGCACCGACTGGAGGTCGTTGCCCATGTCCTTCTCGTCCACCCGCATCACTTTCGTTGTCGGCTGGGGCTCCGGGGGGTGACCCCGGAGGTCTCAGCCGTGTTTCAGCACCAATCAGCCCTGCCGGATGACCAGTCTGCCACCCTGCCGCTGGGCCTCGACCCGGCCGGGCAGGTTGATGGCTCCCTGACCGCGCCATCCGGTGATGAGCCGGTCGACTTCCTCGATGTGGCGGGCGAAGAGGGAGCCTGCGGGGGAACCGGCTGCGACGACGGCCCGGCGCAGCACGCGGCGGCGGACGGCGGGGGGCAGCGCGTAGAGCTTGGCGCACTCCAGGCGGCCGTCTTCGTCGCGTACGCCGCTCTCGGCGTCGGCGGCCCAGGCGTCCAGGGCGTCGGCGTCGTCGCGGGAGAGCTGGGCGGTGCGGGCGAGCGCCTCCACGACCCCCTTGCCGAGCGCCTTCTCCAGGGCGGGCAGTCCCTCGTGGCGCAGCCGGGAGCGGGTGTAGGCGGGGTCGATGTTGTGCGGGTCGTCCCAGACGGCGAGGGACTGGACCATGCAGGCCTTGCGGGCGGTCTGCCGGTCGACCTGGAGGAAGGGCCGCCGGTAGCGGTGGCCGCGGCCCAGGGCTCCGGGGTCCCCGGAGCCTCCCGGGCCTCCGGAGACTTCGGGCATGCCGGAGAGCGAGCGGATGCCGGAACCGCGGGCGAGGCCCAGCAGGACGGTTTCGGCTTGATCGTCGCGGGTGTGGCCGAGCAGCACGGCGACGGCGCCCAGCCGGTCGGCGGCCTCGTTCAGGGCCGCGTAGCGGGCGTCGCGGGCGGCGGCTTCGGGGCCTCCGTCGCGGCCGACGCGCACGGCGACGGACTCGACGGGGTCCAGGCGCAGCGCGGTCATGCGGGAGACGACCTCGGCGGCGCGCAGGGCGGAGCCGTCCTGGAGGCCGTGGTCGACGGTGATGCCGCCGGCCCGGATTCCGAGTTTGGGGGCCTCGAAGGCGAGGGCGGAGGCGAGCGCCATGGAGTCCGCGCCGCCGGAGCAGGCCACGAGGACGAGCGGGGCGGTGTCGGGGAGGGGGTCGTGGGGGGCGGCACCGGCCGAGGATCCGACGGTGCGGCCGGGGCGGCCGACCCTGGGTGCGGGGGTGGTGGCGGGACGGTCGGTGAGGTCGGTGAGGACGTCGTGGAGTACGCGGCGGACCGCCAGGCGTATCGCCGCGACCGCAGGATGGGGACCCATGTCCGGTGCCCTTCGGTGGAGTTCGGTGCCTCGGAGGCGCTGGGGAGGCTTGGGGGAGGTGGTGTGCCGGTGTGCTGCCCGGCTCCCCCCGCGGACGGAGGGGCTGTCACTCAGAGTGCGTCGATGGTGACAGAACCGAGCCGTTCCCCGAGCATCGCACGCCCTTCCACGCCCCACGGTCCCTCGGACGGGTGACGCTGCTTCCCCCAGAGGGACATCTTCACGCCTCCTGTGTCACACCTCTTCGCTTGCCTCGCTCTGCTCGCTCCCCTTGCGGTGGACCCGGGCCACCCAGTCCGCGGGGCTGGCGATCTCGGCCTTGGTCGGCAGTGTGTTCGGGGAGGTCCAGACCCGGTTGAAGCCGTCCATGCCGACCTGGCCGACGACGGCGCGCACGAAGCGTTCGCCGTCGCGGTACTGGCGCAGCTTCGCGTCGAGGCCGAGGAGTTTGCGCAGTGCGGCGTCGAGCCGGCCCGCGCCGCTGGCCCTGCGCTGCTGGAACTTCTCGCGGATCTCGGCGACCGAGGGGACGACCTCGGGGCCGACGCCGTCCATGACGAAGTCGGCGTGGCCCTCCAGCAGGGACATGACGGCGGTGAGCCGGGCCAGTACCTCGCGCTGTTCGGGGGTCTGGACGAGCTCGACGAGGGAGCGGCCCTCGTCTCCGGTTTCTGCGTCGGGGCGGGCGCCGGCGAAGGACTGGGCGGCTTCGCGCAGTCGTTCCAGAACGGTCATCGGGTCCACTTCGGTGGCGCCGAGGAACGTCTGGATTTCGCCCTCCAGGTGTTCGCGGAGCCACGGGACGGCCGTGAACTGGGTACGGTGCGTCTCCTCGTGCAGGCAGACCCAGAGCCGGAAGTCGTGCGGGTCCACCTCCAGCTCCCGCTCGACGTGGACGATGTTCGGCGCGACGAGGAGCAGCCGGCCGCCCGTGGCCGAGCCCGGGAGGTCCAGGCCTGCGGGCGCGAAGGTCTCGTACTGGCCGAGCACGCGGGAGGCCAGGAAGCTGAGCAGCATGCCCAGCTCGACGCCGGTGACCTTGCCGCCGACCGCGCCGAGCACGGCGCCGCCGGGGGTGCCGGAGCGGCGCTCCTGCATCTTGCCGAGGAGGGGGGACAGGAGCTCGCGGAAGCCCGCCACGTTGGCCTTGACCCAGCCGGCCCGGTCCACGACGAGGACGGGGGTGTCGGCCGGGGTCATGCCTTCGGGCATCATCCGCGTGAACTCGCGTACGTGCCGTTCCGAGGTCTTGGCGTGCCTGCGCAGTTCGGCGACGACGGCCCGTGCCTCGTCCCGGCTCACCTCCGGACCGGGCCGCACGAGCCTGGTCGCGGTCGCCACCGCGAGGTTCCAGTCGACCATCTCCGCACCGCCGAAGCTCGTCATGCGTCAACCGTACGTGGACCTGCGCGCGGGCGGGATCCCCAAGGAGCGGACGGTATCGCTAGGAAGCCGTGGCCACGGCCGCCGCGAGCTTGTCGAGGCCCTTCTCCGCGGGGCCGGGATCCGGGGTGTTCCCGGCCAGGAACGCGAAGGCGAGCAGTCGGCCGGTGGGGTCGACGACCGTGCCGGCGAGGGAGTTCACGCCGCTCAGGGTGCCCGTCTTGGCCCGCAGCAGGCCTGCTGCGGGGGAGCCGCCGGAGTTGCGGGTGCGCAGGGTGCCGGTGAAGCCGGCGACGGGCAGTCCGGTCAGGACGGGCCGCAGTTCGGGGCGCCCGGGATCGGCGGCCTTGGCGAGGAGGGCGGTGAGCAGGCCGGCGCTGACCCGGTCGGCGCGGCCCAGGCCGCTGCCGTCGGCGAAGCGGGAGCCGGCGGTGTCGACCCCGAGGGCGGTGAGTTTCGCGGCGATGGCCCCGGCGACGCCGTCGAAGCTGGCGGGTGCTCCGGAGGCGAGGGCGGTCTGGCGGGCCAGGGCTTCGGCGATGTCGTTGTCGCTGTGGGTCAGCATCCGCTCGACGAGCCCGGCGAGCGGCGGCGAGAGGGTGGTGGCGAGCGGGACGGCCCCGGCGGCGGCCTTGGCCCTGGCGGGCTCGCCGGTGACCTTGACCCCGCGTTCCCGGAGCAGGGCGGCGAAGGCCCGGGCGGTGTCGCGGGAAGGGTCCTTGCTGCGCTTGACGGGGCCGGAGAAGGAGTTGTCGGGGCGGCCTTCGTCGGCGGTCAGGGCCGTGACGGGCGCGAGGTTGGGATTCTCGCCGATCGGGTGCATGACGGGGCCGGTGTAGAGCGAGTCGTCGTAGCCGAGGGCCACGGAGTCGGTGCCGGCGGCCTTGAGGGCCTGCGCGGTGTCCGCGGCGAGGGCGACGAGGCTGCCGCCGGAGCCGGCGGGGGCCTTCTTCTTGGCGGTGAGGGAGGGGTCGCCGCCGCCGACCAGGATGATCCGGCCGGGGTCGGAGCCGGGGGTCACGGTGGTGCGGATCCGGTGGTCGGGGCCGAGGGCCGCGAGGGAGGCCGCCGCGGTGACGATCTTGATGGTGGAGGCGGGGGTCATGGCCTGCCGGGCCCCGGCTTCGTAGAGGACCTTCCCGGTGGCGGTGTCGATCACGGAGGCGCCGCGGGCGGTGCCGAGGGCGGGGTCGGCGAGCAGCGGCCGCAGGGCGGCGGCGAGGGCGCCGGGGTCCACGGCTCCGGCCTGGTCGCCGGAGCCGGCTCCGGACGGGCGTACGCCGGCGAGCACTCCGGGTGCGCTGGGGGCTGCCTGCGGGAGCGCCACGGGGGCCTCCCCGCCGTGATCTGCGCCACCCGTACGGCCCCAGGAGGCGGCCTTGTCCCGCTCGGCCTTACGCTGGCCGGAGTCCCAGGGACCCGCGGCGGCCACCGTCGCGGCCGACAGGGCGAGGCCGGCGACGGCCGACACCGCGATGAGCTGCCAGGTCTTGACCACCAATGGCACCTCGGACCAGCCCCTTTCGCGATCACACATATGCGTGAGGGACACTTAACCATTGCGTCTTGCCGCGAGCATGGCACCCCACCCGGCAGGGCCGGGTCGGCCACGCACGCAGGCGAATCAACGCAGTCTCGAAGCAATCAAGCTGCTGAAGCTGATCATGGAGGAGCAGGACGTGGAGTTCGACGTCACCATCGAGATCCCCAAGGGTTCGCGGAACAAGTACGAGGTGGACCACGAGACCGGCCGGATCCGTCTGGACCGTCGCCTCTTCACCTCGACCAGCTACCCGGCCGACTACGGCTTCGTCGAGAACACCCTCGGCGAGGACGGCGACCCGCTGGACGCGCTGGTCATCCTTGACGAGCCGACCTTCCCGGGCTGCCTGATCAAGTGCCGCGCGATCGGCATGTTCAACATGACCGACGAGGCGGGCGGCGACGCCAAGCTGCTGTGCGTGCCGGCCTCCGACCCGCGTGTGGAGCACCTGCGCGACATCCACCACGTGTCCGAGTTCGACCGCCTGGAGATCCAGCACTTCTTCGAGGTCTACAAGGACCTGGAGCCGGGCAAGTCGGTCGAGGGCGCGAACTGGGTCGGCCGTACCGAGGCCGAGGCCGAGATCGAGGCCTCGTTCAAGCGCCTCGAGGCCCAGGGCGGCCACCACTGAGCTCCG
The DNA here is from genome assembly GCF_042730015.1 of Streptomyces sp. NPDC059957. Classification (NCBI taxonomy): domain Bacteria; kingdom Bacillati; phylum Actinomycetota; class Actinomycetes; order Kitasatosporales; family Streptomycetaceae; genus Streptomyces; species Streptomyces sp. NPDC059957. The sequence continues at coordinate 71,615 of NZ_JBHWMB010000013.1, forward strand.
CTCGGTAACGGGCTGACGGGATGCCCCGTCGGCCCCCTGTGACACCGCGGGCGGTACCCCTTGAACGGGGTGCCGCCCGTCGTCGTGTCCGGGTGCGGTGCGGATGCGGGTGCGGGGCGGGTGCGGGTGCGTTTCCCAGGGGCGCCGCCCCCGGACCCCCGCGCCTCAAACGCCGGCGGGGCTGGATTTGAAAGATCGTTGGTCGGGCTGAAAGTTCAGCTGCGGGGCAGATTCCTGTTTCGCCGTGGATGGAAGGGTTCCGCATACTGATACCGGCTGGGTCGGGGACTGGAGGACGCGTGGCGGAAGGCGAAGGATCCGGGACCGAGGACCGGAAGCCGAAGTCGGACGAGGCGCACAGCGCCTTCTCCGTGCCGGACGGGGTCGGGGTGGACCCGGAGGTGACCGAGGAGGACCAGCCGACCTCGGAGTTCGCCGTCCCCGACGGGCTCGCGTCGGTGCCCGTGGACCCCGATGGGCCGGCGTCCGCGTTCGCCATGCCGCACACCTACAGCGCCGCCCACTCCCCGCCGGCCTACACCGGCCCTCCGGGCTTCCCCGTCACCCGGTTGAAAGAGTCCCCCTGGCAGGACCGCATGCGCACGGTGCTGCGCATGCCGGTCGACATCCGGCCGGTGCCGGAGCCCTCGCAGCGGCTGGCCGCGGAGACCGGGCCGGCCGTGGGGCGCGTGCTCGACCTGACGCTGCGCATCGGCGAGCTGTTGCTCTCGGGCGGCGAGGGCGCCGAGGACGTGGAGGCCGCGATGTTCGCCGTGGCCCGCAGCTACGGCCTGGACCGATGCGAGCCCACCGTCACCTTCACCCTGCTGTCGATCACCCACCAGCCCTCCCTGGTGGACGACCCGGTGTCGGCGAACCGCACCGTCCGGCGCCGCGGCACGGACTACACCCGGCTCTCGGCCGTGTTCGCCCTCGTCAACGACATCACCGCGCACGAGGTCGAGATCTCGCTGGAGGACGCCTACCGCCGGCTCGCCGAGATCCGCCGCAACCGGCACCCGTACCCCGGCTGGGTTCTCACCGGGGCCGCCGGCCTGCTCGCCGGCGCGGCCTCCACGCTGGTCGGCGGTGGCGTGCTGGTGTTCTTCGCAGCCGCACTCGGGGCGGTGCTCGGCGACCGGCTGGCCTGGCTGTGCGCCGGGCGCGGGCTGCCGGAGTTCTACCAGTTCGTGGTCGCGGCGATGCCGCCGGCCGCGATGGGCGTGGCCCTGAAGATGACCGACCTCGACGTGCGCTCCTCGGCCGTCATCACCGGTGGGCTGTTCGCCCTGCTGCCGGGGCGGGCCCTGGTCGCGGCCGTGCAGGACGGTCTGACCGGCTACTACATCACCGCCTCCGCCCGGCTGCTGGAGGTGATGTACCTCTTCATCGGCATCATCATGGGCGTCCTGGTGGTGCTCTACGTCGGCGTCCAGTTCGGCTCCAATCCGCAGCCGGAGGACATCCTGCAGATCGAGCAGCGGCCGCTGCTCCAGATCGCCGCCTCGATGGTCCTGGTGTTCACGTTCGCGATCCTGCTCCAGCAGGAACGTTCCACCGTGTGGTTCGTGACGCTGAACGGCGGGATCGCCTGGGTGATCTACGGGGCCCTGCACTACGCCGCCAAGATGCCGCCGGTGCCGTCCACCGCGATCGCCGCCGGACTGGTCGGCCTCTTCGGGCAGCTCCTCGCCCGGCACCGGTTCTCCTCGGCCCTGCCCTTCGTCACGGCCGCCATCGGCCCGCTGCTGCCCGGCTCGGCCACGTACTACGGGCTGCTGCTGATCGCCGAGAACCGGCTGAACGAGGGGCTGGGCTCGCTGACGAACGCCGCGGCCATCGCGCTGGCCATCGCGATCGGCGTCAACCTCGGCTCGGAGACGTCCCGCCTGTTCATGCGCATCCCCGGCGCGGCCAGTGCGGCCAAGCGCGGCGCGGCGAAGCGCACCCGCGGGTTCTAGGGGGCTGCACGACGGGCCCCGGAACGCCGATGCCCCGCCGACCGGGGCTACCGGTCGGCGGGGCATCGTACGAGGCTTCGGGCGGGTCCTAGCGCTTCGCGTGGCGGCCGCTGCGCTGGCCCGGGGCCTGCGGGTCCTCGCCGGCGCCGGGCTCGGTGCCTGCGGCCGCCGCCTTCTTCTGCTTGCGGGACTTCAGCACCTCGAAGATCACCGGGATGACCGAGATCAGGACGATGCCGATGAAGATCGGCTCGACGTTGTTCTTGATGACCTCGAACTGGCCGAGCTGGTAGCCCAGGATCGTGACGCCCGCGCCCCACAGGACGCCGCCGATGATGTTGAACGTCAGGAAGGTGCGGTACTTCATCGCGGTGGCACCCGCGACCATCGGCGCGAAGGTGCGGATGATCGGCACGAAGCGCGCGAGCACGATGGCCTTGGGGCCGTGCTTCTCCATGAACTCGTGCGCCGCGTCGAGGTTCTCGCGCTTGAAGAGCTTGGAGTTCGGCTTGTTGAAGATCTTCGGGCCGAAGACCTTGCCGATCATGTATCCGACCTGGTCACCGATGATCGCGGCGATCACGATCAGGGTGCACACCAGCCACAGCGGCTGGCTGACGGCGCCGCTCGCGACGAACAGGCCCATCGTGAAGAGCAAGGAGTCGCCGGGCAGGAAGGCGAAGAGCCCCGATTCGGCGAACACGATGATCAGGGTGCCGACCAGGCCGAATTGCCCGATCAGGTACTCCGGGGAGATCCACTCGGGGCCGAGCGCAAGCGTATTCACGGGTTCCGGGCTCTCCTGGATCAGGTGGGGGTGTCCGTCCAATTATGAACGCACACCGCCCCCGCCTGGTTCCAGGGGACCGGCGCTACGACTTGCGGACCGCGTTGGCCAGGATCGCGTCCCGGACGAACACCGCGAGTCCGGGCCGCACGGCCTCGTAGTACGCCGTGAACCGCTCGTCCGCGACGTACATCTCGCCGAGGCCGGTGTGGATCTCGTACGTGCAGAAGTAGTAGCTGCCGTTGATCCAGCCGCGGTGCTCCTCGGCCAGGTCCATGGCCTGCTCGGACTCCGCGGACGCCCCGGCGTCCAGCAGGGCGGCGAACCGCCGGTTGATGTCCTCGGCGAGGGCCTGGATCCGCAGCCAGTCCTCCTTGGTGTACGAGGCGGTCCGGCGGGCGGACTCCCGGTACGTGTCGCCCCAGCGGCGCTCGGCCTCCTCGGCGTGCCCCTCGGGATCGAAATCCCCGAAGACCTCGAACTTCTCCTCGGGCGTGAGGTTGATGCCCATCTTCTTCGCCTCCATGGCGTGCTCGACGGCCGCGGCCATCTGCTGGAGCCGGGCGATCCGGTCGGTCAGGAGGGCGTGCTGCCGGCGCAGGTGCTCCCTGGGGTCCGATTCCGGGTCGTCCAGCAGGACCGCGACCTCTTCGAGCGGAAAGCCGAGCTCCCGGTAGAACAGGACCCGCTGCAGCCGGTCGAGGTCGGCGTCGTCGTACCGCCGGTGTCCCGCATGGCTGCGGCCGCTCGGGGAGAGCAGCCCGATCTCGTCGTAGTGGTGCAGCGTGCGCACCGTGACTCCGGCGAATCCGGCGACCTGGCCCACGGAGTAGCCCATCGCTTTCCGCTCCTCTTCTCGGGTACGCGTCCAGCCTGGTCCCTCACGCCACGTGAGGTGCAAGTCCCGGTGCCGAGGGCCCCGCCTCCTGCGCCTACTCCGCGGGCCGGCTCCGGCCGGAGGCCAGGGCCACCAGCTCGAAGGCCGTCTTGCCGTCGAGGGACTCGCGGATGACGTCCGCGTGGCCGGCGTGCCGGGCGTCCTCCTCGACCAGGTGCAGGAGCAGCCAGCGCATGGAGACCTTGCCGTCCTTGGGGAACCAGGGCGCCGGGGGCAGCGGGAAGGTGTCGTCCATGCTCGGGACCGAGGCGATGAACTCCGCGAGCTCCGCCGAGACCCCGTCCCAGAAGGCGAGGATCTCCTCGACGGACTCGCCGTCGAGGAGCTTGAAGCTGTCGCCCCAGGTCTCCTGGGTGCGCTCCCGCTCGTTGACCCGCTGCTGCGCCATGCGCAGCCAGTTCAGCTCGCACTCGGCGACGTGCTTGAGCAGCCCGCCCAGCGACAGCTCGCTCGCGCTGGGGCGGCTCGCGGCCTGCTCGGGGGTCAGGCCGAGGACCGAACGGCGCAGGGCCCCGCGCTGGGCCTCCACGAAGCTCAGGAGCGCGCCGCGCTCGTCGCCGTACGACTCCGCCGGGACGTGAGTGACCATGCTGACCTACCGCCTTCGTGGTGGGGCTCCTGCTGACAAGAACCACACTACGAACCCTTGCGGTCAGTTCCTGTCCGCAATCCCCGGATTCCTCGGAATCCCCCGAATCACTGGTTTTCCTGGCGGACCGGCGGGAGTTCCTTCTGCGGCTTGGGCAGCAGGGCCTTCTTCAGGTCCTGGGCGCCCTTCGCGTCGAGGCCGTACATCGCCTCGTAGATCTTGCGGACGGCCGGTCCCGAGGCTCCGGAGCCGGTGCCGCCCTGGGAGATGGTCATGACGATCGCGTAGTCCTCGGTGTAGGAGGCGAACCACGAGGTGGTCTGCTTGCCCTGGACCTCGGCCGTACCGGTCTTCGCGTGCATCGGGATCTGCTTCTGCGGCCAGCCGCCGAACCGCCAGGCCGCGCTGCCGGTGGTGGCCACGTCGGCGAGGGCGCCGTCGATGTCCTTGCGGAGCTTGGCGTTCATGGGGAGCTTGCCCTGTTCCTTCGGGGCGATCTCCCGCACCGAGGTACCGTCGGCGCTGACCACGGCCTTGCCGATGCTGGGCTGGTGCAGGGTGCCGCCGTTGGCGATGGCGGCGTAGACGGAGGCCATCTGGATCGGGGTGACGAGGGTGTCGCCCTGGCCGATGGAGTAGTTGATCGCGTCGCCCTCGCGGAGCTGGTTGCCCTGGCGGCAGTTCTCGTAGGCGATCTTCTCGGCGTACGAGCCGTTCTTCTTGCCGTCGCGGCACCAGGCGGACTTGTTCGCCTCGAAGAAGTCCTTCTTCCACTGGCGGTCGGGGACCCGGCCCGGGACCTCGCTGGGCAGGTCGATGCCGGTGCGCTTGCCGAGGCCGAACTCGTGGGCGGTCTTGAAGAACCAGTCGCCGGGCTTGGCCTTGGGCTTGATGCCGCCGTCCTTCTTCCACTCCTGGTCGGCGATGGCGTAGTAGACGGTGTCGCAGGAGACTTCCAGGGCCTTGCCGATGGTGATGTTGCCGTAGCCCTGGGACTCGAAGTTGGTGAAGACCTGGCTGCCGACCGAGTACGAGCTCGGGCAGCCGTAGAGCCGGTTGAAGGGGTAGCCCGCGTTGACCGCGGCCGTCGAGGAGACCACCTTGAAGATCGAGCCGGGGGCCGCCTGGCCCTGGATGGCGCGGTTCAGCAGCGGGTAGTTCGATTCCTTGTCGGTGAGGGAGGCGTAGTCCTTCGCGGAGATCCCGCCGACCCAGGCGTTCGGGTCGTACGTCGGGTTGGACGCCATCGCGACGACCCGGCCGGTCTTGGCCTCCATGACCACGACGGCGCCCGAGTCGGCCTCGTAGTGGCGGCCCGTGTTGTTCTTGTCGATGCCCTTGCGGGCCTCGATCATCGCGCTGTTCAGTTCGCGCTCGGCCACGGCCTGCACGCGCGAGTCGATCGAGGTCACGATGTTGGCGCCCGGCTGCGGCTTGTCGCTCGTGCCCTCGCCGATGATCCGGCCGAGGTTGTCCACCTCGTAGCGGGTGATGCCCGCCTTGCCGCGCAGGTCCTTGTCGTAGGTGCGCTCCAGGCCGCTGCGGCCCACCTGGTCGGAGCGCAGGTACGGCGAGTCGGAGCCCTTCGCCTTGGTGATCTCCTCGTCGGTCACCGGGGAGAGGTAGCCGAGCACCTGGGAGGTGTTGGCGCCGTCGGGGCCGGCGTAGCGGCGCAGGGCGGTGGGCTCGGCGGTGATGCCGGGGAACTGCTCGGCGTGCTCCCGGATCTCCAGGACCTGGTCGGTCGTCGCCTCGTCGGTGATGGGGATGGGCTGGTACGGGGAGCCGTTCCAGCAGGGCTTGGGGGTCTTGGAGTCGCACAGCCGGACGCCATTGACCACTTCCTCGGGGTCCAGGCCCAGGACCCCGGCGAGCTCGGTGAGGACGCCCTTGCCGCGGTCCTTCATCTTGGAGAGCTCGGTGCGGCTGGCGGAGACCACCATGCGGGTCTCGTTGTCGGCGAGCGGGATCCCGCGGGAGTCGAGGATCGAACCGCGCACGGCGGGCTGGACCACCTGCTGGGTGTGGTTGTTCTTCGCCTCGTCCGTGTACTCCTGGCCGTTGCGTATCTGCAGGTACCACAGACGCCCGCCGAGGGTCAGCAGCAGCGAGAACACCACGATCTGGATCATGACGAGCCGGTTCTGGACCCGGGGTGTGCGCCCGGTCTCCGGTATGTTGCTCAACTCGGCTCTCCCCCGGACTGGTCCTCGCCTGACCCGCCCGAGTCTAGGGGGCCCCGGGGACTAGAAAGGGAACTGCGTCCGGCCGTGCTGGACCGAGATCCATTTCTGGGTGGTGAAGGCCTCGACGGTGGCCTCGCCGTTGAGGCGGCCCATGCCGGAGGCCTTCTCCCCGCCGAACGCCGCCAGCGGCTCGTCGCCGATGGTGGAGTCGTTGACGTGGATCATGCCGGTCTCGATGCGCTGCGCGAAGCGGACCCCGCGCTCCACGTCCCGGGTGTGGACGGCGCCGCTGAGTCCGTACGGGGTCGCGTTGGTGAGGCGCACGGCCTCGTCCTCGCCGTCGAAGACGACGAGGAGGGCGACGGGGCCGAATATCTCCTGGCCGAGCAGCGGGGAGTCCTCGGGGAGCCCGGCGAGCACGGTCGGCTCGACCAGGTTGCCGCGCGTGGAGCCGCGTACGAGCGCCTGCGCACCGGATTCGACGGCGCGGTCGACGAGCGCGGTGAGGGCGTCGGCCTGGAAGGAGTTGATCAGCGGGCCGATGTGGGTGTCGGCGTCGTGCGGGTCGCCGGTCTTCAGGGCGCGCACGCGGGTGGTGAACTTCTCGGTGAACTCCTCGGCGACCGAGGCGTCGACCAGGATCCGGTTGGCGGCCATGCAGACCTGGCCCTGGTAGACGAAGCGGCTGAAGACGGCGGCGTCCACCGCGTAGTCGAGGTCGGCGTCGTCGAGGACGACGAGCGCGCTGTTGCCGCTCAGTTCCAGGACGGTCCGCTTGAAGTGGCGGGCGGCGACCGCGCCTACGTGCCGGCCGACCCGGTCGGAGCCGGCGAAGGAGATGACCTTGGGGACGGAGTGGGTCAGGAGCGCGTCGCCTATTTCGGCTATGTCGGTGACCAGGACGTTGAGCAGGCCGGCCGGCAGGCCCGCCTCCTCGAAGATCTTGGCGATGACCCCGCCGCCGACGACGGGCGCGTTCTGGTTGGGCTTGATGACGACGGCGTTGCCGAGGGCCAGGGCGGGGGCGACCGACTTCAGCGTCACCAGGAAGGGGAAGTTGAAGGGGCTGATCACGGCGACGACCCCGACGGGCAGGCGCTGGACCCGGTTCTCCTTGCCCTCCACCGGCGAGGGCAGGATGCGCCCCTCGGGCCGGACGGCCAGCTGCATGGCCTCGCGGATGAACTCCTTGGCGAGGTAGACCTCGTACTCGGCCTTGGGACGGGTCCCGCCGAGCTCGTCGATCATCGCCTCGACGATCTCCTTCTCGCGCTCCTCGGTGATCCGCAGGGCGCGTTCCAGGACGGCTCGTCTGGTGTAGGGGCTGGTGGCGGCCCAGTCCTTCTGGGCCCGCTCGGCGGCCCGGTAGGCCTGGTCGACCTGCTCGACGGTGGCCACGGTGATGGCCGCGAGCTTCTCCCCGTTGTACGGGTTGACGTCGATGATGTCCCACGACCCGGTCCCGGCCAGCCATTCGCCGTCGATGTACTGGTGAGCCAGGTCCTCGAATATGGACATGCCATCCCTTACGTCGAACGCGCTTCCTTGCGCTGCACCGGGGCCCCAGTTGCCGTCTGCGTCATCTGGGCCATCTGGGTCATCGTCATGCTCCGATCAGGCGTCACGGTCTGATCGGACGTCATAGTACGTGTGAATCAAGACAGTTGGAGAAGGCCGCGCAAGAGATCCCGGGTCTTGTCGGGGTCCGGGCAGTCGTTCTGGAGACGCAGCATCGCCCGCTCGTACTGCCCCACTTCCTCGTCTTTGTCGAGGTAGAGGGCGCTGGTGAGCTGTTCCAGATAGACGACGTCCTGGAGGTCGGACTCGGGGAAGCGCAGCAGGGTGAAGGCGCCGCTCTCGCCGGCGTGACCGCCGAAGGAGAAGGGCATGACCTGCAGGTGCACGTTCGGCCGCTGCGAGATCTCGATGAGGTGCTCCAGCTGACCGCGCATCACGTCCCGGTCGCCGTACGGGCGGCGCAGCGCGGCCTCGTCGAGGACGGCGTGGAAGACGGGGGCGTTCTCGGAGACCAGTACCTTCTGGCGCTCCAGGCGCAGTGCGACCCGGCGGTCGATCTCGGCGCGGCCGGCGCCGGGCATGCCGCGGCTGACCACGGCCTGGGCGTAGGCCTCGGTCTGCAACAGGCCGTGCACGAACTGGACTTCGTAGATGCGGATGAGGGAGGCGGCGCCTTCCAGACCCACGTACGTCTGGAACCAGCCCGGCAGGACATCGCCGTAGCTGTGCCACCAGCCGGCCACGTTGGCCTCGCGGACCAGTCCCAGGAGGGACTCCCGCTCCGCGCCGTCCGTGACCCCGTAGAGCGTGAGGAGGTCCTCTACGTCTCTGGCCTTGAAGCTCACCCTTCCCAACTCCAAGCGACTGATCTTCGATTCGGATGCGCGGATCGAGTAACCGGCCGCCTCACGGGTGATGCCGCGGGATTCTCGGAGTCGCCTGAGCTGGGAGCCCAGGAGGATGCGGCGCACCACAGAACCACTGGCTTCTGCGGTCACGAGTCCTGCCCCTCCCCATGCGTGGATGGATACGTACGCCAGACGCGCGTGTGGCTGCGCGTCCGGCTGCGTCGCAGGGGCCCCCGTGCCCCTCAAAGCCCGCAGTCTGCCACCAAAACGCATCTGTCCGTACTCGTTCTGTAACGGATTTGGCCTCGCTGTAAAAGAAGTCCGTAAGTATGCGTAGGAAGAAATGAGCAAGAACCGTCACGGGACCGGACAGGTCCGGCGCGTGCACGTGCATCTGCCCTTGCATCCGGCTCGGTCATTCGGAACCATGGTCCCGCGCACCTGCGTGCCCCGCAGTTCTTTCGAATCCCGGGAGTGCCTCGCATGGGGACGAATGGATCGACCATGCTCGAGCCGTTACGGCAGGGGCTTCCCCCGGTCGACCCCACGGCTGTCTCCGGGTCCGCGTCCTGCGCCCTCCCCGCCCGCCTCGAAGCGGTGCGCGGTGCACGCACCTTCACCCGTTCCACCCTTGCCCAGTGGGGCCTCGACGACCGGTTCGACGACGTGGCACTGGTCGTCTCCGAACTCGTCACCAACGCGCTGCGCCACGCCCTCCCGGACGACTGCCCGCCCGCCCCGGGCGAGAGCGAGCCGCCGGTGCGCCTGCACCTGATGCGGTGGAGCACCCGACTGGTGTGTGCGGTGCGGGACCCCAGCGAGGACCGGCCCGGCGGGAACTTCGCGCCGGAGGCGACGGAGCGCAACTGCGACCTGGAGTCGGGACGCGGGCTCTTCCTCGTCGACTCCTACAGCGACAGCTGGGGCTGGCATCCGCTCGCGGGGCGGCTGACCGGCAAGGTGGTCTGGGCGCTGTTCACGCTCCAGGACTGAATCACCGCACAAGCACCGCACAAGCACCGCACAAGCACCACAGATACGACAAGCGGCCGGGATTGATCATGGCGATCAATCCCGGCCGCTGCACGTGCATGGCTGATCTTGGGCTGGTCTTCAGCCGATCAGGTGGTCGAACTCGCCGTCCTTGACACCCAGCAGCAGCGCTTCTATCTCGGCCGGCGTGTACACGAGTGCCGGTCCGTCCGGAAACCGCGAGTTGCGCATGGCAACGTCGCCTCCGGGCAGTTTCGCGAACTCCACACAGGAACCTTGCGAGTTGCTGTGTCTGCTCTTCTGCCAGGTCACCCCGTCAAGCTCTGCAGCTGCCATCCCGTTGTACGCGTGGTCCACAGGAAGCCCCCGATAGTGCAGATGTCAACTGCACCGGATCATAGCTGTGTTCATGAACGCCTGCATGGGCAGATGCACGTGCACGAACGGAAGGCAAAGCACCACTAAGGGTGACGACCTTCCCCGGACTCGGGGCGCGGAGGGGTCCGCAGGGCGTCGGAGACCTCCTCCAGGGAGTCCAGCAGCTGCCGCGCCGCACCGCGCAGCACGCCCGGGTCGGGGGCGTCCCCGTCGGCCAGGGCCGTGCGGACCCCCTCCCAGTCGGGCACCCGGCGCTCCCGCACCGCCTTGGCGCCCGCCTCCGTCGCCTCGCGCAACGCACGGGCCAGCTCGGCCGCGCCCGGGACCGGGGGCCGGGAGCGGTCCGGGAAGTGCGCCTCCAGCAGCATCGCGTGGCGGCCCATCGCGGCCAGGGCCCGGCCCGCGTCCTCGGCGGCCTCCCCGGAGATCCCGCGGTGGCGCACCGGCTCCCCCGCGGCCCGGCCCACCGCGTCCTGCCAGGCGACCCGGGCGTCGCGCACCGCCAGCAGGGCTTCGCGCACGTCCTGGCGCCGGGCTCCGGCCGGGTCGGCGTACTGCCCGAGCACGGCTGCCGCGTACCGCCCGTTGGCCTCCACCCAGTCCGCCAGCCGGGTCCGCAGGCGCGGGGTCTCCCAGGCCGGGTAGACGGCGTAGGCGATCATCGCGAGGACCCCGCCGACCAGGGTGAGGGTGACGCGGTCCGGCACGGTCTGGTCCCAGCGCAGGCCGCCCATGCCGAGCAGGAACACCACGTAGGCGGAGACGAAGACCATCGAGACGGCGTACCCGGTGCGCATGAAGGTGTACATCAGGCCCGCGCTGACGACGGCGAGCAGCCCGGACACGTACATCCCCGGGTGTGCGAGCTGGACCACCGCCGTGGCGAGGGCGACCCCTACCAGGGTGCCGCCGAAGCGGGCGACCGCCCGGGTGTAGGTCTGCGTGAAATCGGGCCGCATGACCATGACGGAGGTCATCGGGGCCCAGTAGGCGTGGCCGAGCGGCAGCGCGTGGCCGATGCCGTAGCCCGCGCAGGCCACGGCGGTGACCCGCACGGCGTGCCGCAGGATCGGCGACCCGGGGCGCAGTTCGGCCCGTACGGCGGCCAGCGCCATCGGCGCGAGCGCCCGCAGGGTGGGCCGCAGCATCGACTCCCCGGGATCGGCGGTGCGCCCGGAGCCCGGCTCGGCGGTGTCGAGTACGCCGTCCAGCAGGGCGGCGAGCCTGTGCGCGGCGCGCAGCGCGGGGCCCTGGAGGAGGTCGGCGGTATCGGGGGCCTTGAGTACGGCCAGGGCCGGGCCGGGTAGCCGTACCGCCTCACCGCGCCGGATCGCGGACGCGGCGGCGTCCAGCACCGACCCGGCCGCTGCGAGCAGTTCCCGTGCCCGGTCCCGCGCCGGGCCCTCGGCCGGAGCCCCGACCGCCGGGTCGGCCAGCAGGGCCAGCACCGGCCGGATCCGCTCCGCGATCCCCCGTGCGCCGTGCAGCTCGGCGGGGCGGCGGCGGGCCTGGCGCGCCGTCACCGTCGCGGCGTCGCGCGCCCTCATCAGCGGCTGCGGGTCGAAGGAGGCGACCGGGTCCTGGCGCAGGCGGCGCGCGTAGTCCGCCTCGGCGGCGAGGGCGTCGGCCAGGGCGTCGCGCTGCGCGCCCCACCGCCGGATGGGGAAGAGGACGATCAGCAGGGCCTGCACCACCCCGCCGGCGGCGATCATCGCGGCGTGCCCGGCGGCCTGGGGCACGGAGGTGGGCAGGGTGACGGTGACCAGCATGATCGCCACGTTGCCGGAGGCGATCATGCCGGCGGTGGGGCCCGCCGCCCACATCAGGCCCGCCGCGAAGCTCCACACGGCGAGCAGCAGGAGGAAGGCCAGGGTGTGCGAGGACCCTACGAGGTAGCCGATGAAGGTGGACACGGCCAGGGTCAGGCCGGCGGCGAGCGCGAGGACGGGGCGGGGCCGCCAGCTCTTCTGGAAGGTGGCGACGGCCGCCATGTACGCGCCGAAGGCGGAACTGGCGGCCGAGCCGGGGCCGAGGAAGGCGAGGCCGGCGCCGATGACGATGGCGAGCCCGACCGCTGCGCGGAGCGCGACGAGGGGTTGCAGGCGGGTCCGCTCGACCCGCAGCCCGGACCGGGCGGTGTCCTTCAGCGCCCGGACCCAGCTCATGGCTCCGAGCGTAGCCGCGGGCCGGGCGGAACCCGGGAGCCCGCGCCCGGCCGGCCTCCGCGTCGGATCCCGGCCCCGGGCCCGTGCCGCTGCACGGGGCGAAGCCCCCACAGCCACCTTTCCCGCTGCGCGGGGCAGAGTCCCCGCCGCACCCCCACCGCTGCGCGGGGCACACTCCCCGCCGCACCCCCACCGCTGCGCGGGCAAAGTCCCCGCCGCAGCCCTCACCGCTGCGCGGGTCAGAGTCCCCTACCCGCCCTTCGCCCGTTCCCCGGGGCTGCGCCCCGGACCCCCTGGGGCTCCGCCCCAGACCCCGCGCCTCAAACGCCGGCGAGGCTGGAGGTATCCAGCCCGTCCGGCGTTTGAGGACCGGGTCCGGGCAGAGCCCGGGGAACGGCGGAAGGGCGGGTAGGGGACAGCCCCCGCAGGGCGGCCTGGGCGCAGCCCAGGCCAGCGCTCCCGCAGGGGGCCAGGGGCACAGCCCTGGGCGGCGCTCCCGCAGGGGGCCAGGGGCACAGCCCAGGCCGGCGCTCCCGCAAGGGGGCCGGGGGCGTAGCCCTGGGCGGCGTCCCCGTGAGGGGGTCGGGTTACGGGCGGAGCGAGGGGCGGGCGGCGTTCGCCACGTGCGCCCGGTCGGCGGCGGCCGTGCCGTCCTCCCACCCCGCGAGGTCGGTCGCTCCGCGCAGCCGGGTCGTCGTGGTCCGGGGGAACATCTCCTCGGCCCGCGAGGTGACGGCCACGTCCCGGGCGACCAGGGCCGGCAGGTTGTCGGGGGCCTCGGCCACGGTGTCGGCCACCGTGTGCTCCGCCGTCTCGGCGAGGCGCTGGCCGAGCCGGCTCGCGTAGGCCAGGAGGAACGACTGCCGGAAGGTCTTGGTGCGCTTGCGCCCGCCCGCCCGCTGCCCGGCCTCCGCACGGGTCATGGCGGCGGTGCCCTGGACCAGCAGGGAGGTGTACAGCAGCTCCACCGCCTCCAGGTCGCTCTCGAAGCCGACGACGGTGGAGAACTCGTAGGCGCTGTTCCACACGGACCGGCAGCGGTTCGCGCTCGCCACAGCGTCGAGCAGTACCGCCTTCGCCTCCTCGTACGGGGCCTCGACCCCGATCCGGCAGGCGCCGGGTATCTGCGCCGAGCCGGACTTCACCGCGAGCAGGGCCGCGTCCACGGTGTGCCGGGCCATGAGTTCCTGCGCCTTGGCGCTGAGCGCCTCCGCCTCCTCCGGGAAGGTGGTCGCCTCGGCCTTCGCGAGCAGCGCCCGGATCCGGCCGAGCATGCGGGGCTCGATGTGCGCGTGTTCGAGTACGTCGGCGGGGTCCCCGGGCAGCGGTCCGACCGGCTCGATGGACGGCAGCCGGATCAGCAGCCGGAACACCTCCAGGACGGCCCCGGCCAGGCTGAAGCGGTCGGTGCGCTCCCGCTGGACCAGCCGCTCCCCGTACTGGGGGTCGTCCCCCCACCACACCTCGGCCTCGGTCCACCGCTCGGGCAGCCGCGCGTACCGCCGGGCTTCGGCGGCGATCAGGTCCTCGGTGATCCGCAGGTGCGGCTGCTCCAGGTCCCGGCGTACGAGCCGCAGCACGTCGGCCGGCCGCCACCCGCGTTCCCAGGCCTGGCGCACGTACTCCTCCCCGCGCGCGAGCAGCGCCTGCCCGACCCCGCCCCACCGGTCCCCCTCGGCGACGAGCACCGACGCCCCGGCGTCCAGCCCGGCGTCGTCCTGGTTGTACAGCGCGGCCTCGCAGGCCCGGTCGACTATGTCTCTCACTGCTTCAGCTTGGCATGCCCGCCCGTCCACCCCGTCCGGCGTGTGAGGGCCGAGCTCCGGGGTCCGGGGCGGAGCCCCGGGGGGGGCCGGGCACAGCCCGGCGCCCCTCCAGCCCGTCCGGCGCTTGAGGACCGGGGTCCGGGGCAGCGCCCGGGGAACGGTGGAAGGGCGGGTAGGGGACTCCGCCCCGCGCAGCGGCAAGGATCGCGGCGGGAACCCCGGCCCACACAGCGACACGCACACCTGTGCGAGCGCGCCGCGGATCGGCGCTGTCGGACCCCGGTGGGACACTCGCACTCATGAGCGAGCACGCCCCTCGGTGGGCCCTGGCCGAGGACGGCGACGGCCGCTGGCACGCCGCGCCCCTGAACGGCCCGGACGGGCCCACGGGCGGAGCCCGGGTCACCACGACCGACCCCGCCGAGGCGATCCGCGCCGCCCCCGCCGGCACCCGCTGGGTCTGGCGCTCCACCCAGGCCGTCTACCCCCGGCTCCTCGCCGCCGGCGCCCGCGTGGACCGCTGCCACGACATCGAGGACGCCGAGCTGCTCCTGCTCGCCCACGAGGGCCGTCTCGGCGAACCCCGTTCGGCCGCAGCGGCATGGGCCCGTCTGACGAACGCCCCCGTGCCGCCCGATCCCCCGCAGCGCGCGGCGGAGCCCGGCAGCCAGCACTCGCTCTTCGACCCCCAGCCCGCCCCCGTACCGCTCGACGCCCTCGTCGCCGTCCACGCCGACCAGGCGAAACGGCTCGACGCCACCGCCCACCCCGACCGGATGCGGCTGCTCGTGGCCTCCGAGTCGGCGGCCTTCCTCGTGGCCGCCGAGATGAACCGCGCGGGCCTGCCCTGGCGGGCCGACGTCCACCGGGCGCTGCTGACCGAGCTGCTCGGCGAGCGGTACGCGGGCCGCGGCCAGCCCCGCCGGCTCGCGGAGCTGGCCGACGAGGTCTCGGCCGCGTTCGGGCGGCGCGTACGGCCCGAGCTGGCCGCCGATGTCATCAAGGCCTTCGCGGAGGCCGGGATCAAGCTCAAGTCCACCCGCCGCTGGGAGATCCAGGACCTGGAACACCCCGCGGTGGAGCCCCTGCTCGCGTTCAAGAAGCTGTACCGGATCTACACCGCCCACGGCTGGTCCTGGCTCGCGGACTGGGTCCACGACGGCCGCTTCCGCCCCGAGTTCATCCCCGGCGGCACCTACACCGGCCGCTGGGTCACCAACGGCGGCGGGGCCCTGCAGATCCCCAAGGTGATCCGCCGGGCGGTCGTCGCCGACCCCGGCTGGCGGCTCGTGGTGGCCGACGCCGACCAGATGGAGCCCCGGGTGCTCGCCGCGATCTCCCGCGACCCCGCCTTCATGGAGGTGGCCGGCCGCCCCGAGGACCTGTACACGTCCATCTCCCGCCAGGGCTTCGCCGGCGACCGCGACATGGCGAAGATCGCCGTCCTCGGCGCGGTGTACGGGCAGACCTCCGGGGACGGCCTGAAGAACCTGGCCGCGCTGCGCCGCCGCTTCCCCCGGGCCGTGGCCTACGTGGACGACGCCGCGAAGGCGGGCGAGGAGGGGCGGCTCGTACGGACCTGGCTGGGCCGGACCTGCCCGCCCGCGGCCGATCCGGAGGAGGCCGAGGAGGCCCCCGACGGCTACGTCCCGAGCTACGCCTCCACCGACGCCCGGGCGCGCGGCCGCTTCACCCGCAACTTCGTCGTGCAGGGCAGCGCCGCGGACTGGGCGCTGCTCCTGCTCGCCGCGCTGCGCCGGTCCCTCGCGGAGGCGGGGATGCGGGCCGAGCTGGTCTTCTTCCAGCACGACGAGGTCATCGTCCACTGCCCCGAGGAGGAGGCGCAGGCCGTGGCGGCGGCGATCCGCGAGGCGGGCGAACTGGCCGGCCGCATCACCTTCGGCGACACCCCGGTCCGCTTCCCCTTCAGCACGGCGGTGGTCGAGTGCTACGCGGACGCCAAATAGCCCGCCAAACAGCCCGCCGAATAGCACGCTGACCAGCCCGCTCCTACAGCCCGTACTCCGCGGCCCACTTCGAGCTCGTCGCGAGCTCCGTCATCCGCTCCACCGTCAGCACCGGCTCCTTGCGGGTCGCCGCCGAGGACTGGCTCTCGGCGTTGAAGGAGGACACGATCACCCGGGCCCCGTTCGGCAGCAGCGCCTCGGCGCTCCACCAGAGCACGCCCTTCCCGCCCTTCTCCCCCGGCTGCTTGCGCGTCAGGAACTTCGTCCCGTTCGGCAGCGTCTGCGCGGACTCGAACAGCTCGTCCCACATCCCCGGGCGCTTCGCGCTGTCCGGCTGGATCTGGAGGCTGACCAGCGACTTGCCCTTGCCGTCGTCGAGCACCAGGTAGCCCAGGTCGGACCCGTCCTCGTCCCGGCGCACGACCGAGAGCCCGTCCTTCTTCAGCATCCCGTCCAGGATGTCCACGGCCTTCATCCCCGTGCGGGCGGGGTCCCGCTGCGATGACTGGCCGGCGGCGGGCAGGTCGTTCAGGGCGGGGTGCCACAGCGGGGACGTGACGAGCGCCTTGAGCTGCGCGAGCGTCAGCGGCGGCGTCGGGCGGGAGACGGGCGCGCCCTTCTGTTCCTCGGCGTTCCACTCCTGGGCGTCCACGAGGAACCCCTGGGGGGTCACGACCGTGGCGCGCCAGCACTTCGTGTCCTCACGGCGGTCGGGGTACTCGTACCCCTTGATGAGCAGCAGCCGGGAGCCGTCCGGGAGCTTCTCCGAGCTGCAACTGTCGTACTTCACATTGACCTTGGCGGGGCACGCCAGCATGTCGTCCGCCATCTCGCCCTTGGGGTCCACCCGGCTGAGGCTGAAGCCGATGCGGCCCTTGCCCTCGCCGTCCTCGAAGACTCCGGTCACCGCGGGGCCGCCCACCCGGCCGGCCGTGCCCCGCGACTCGATCCTGCTGAGCCGGCCCTGCGGCAGCAGCTGCTTGAACACCCCGGCCATCTCCTCGGCGGAGACGGCCCCGCTGCCGACGCGGTCCATGCCCGGCGGCGGCGTCTGGGGCGCGGGCGGCTCCGGCGAGTTCGCGACGACTTCGCCCCGGTCGCCTCCGCCGCCCGGGCCGAACAGCCCGTTCGCGTAGGCCCCGAAGGAGCCGATCAGGGCCAGGGCGAGCGCCGAGCCGCCGGCCACGGCGGCCCGGCGACGGGCCACCATCCGCCGCCCGCGCCGCTCCCCGGCGTCCACGAGGTCGCGGCCCTCGGCCGTGAAGCCTTCACCCGTACGCCGGAGGGCTTCGCCGAGCTCATCGTCAAAGGGCATGCGGAATCAAGCCTTCCGTTCACAGTGATCGTGGAATGAGGAGAAGCAGAGAGAAAGGAGAGAGAGGAGGGAGAGGAGAGAAGGAAGAGGGGCGTACACGCGGGCGAGGGGCTCAGCGCCCCGCGAACTCCGCCAGCGAGCCGCCCAGTTGCTCCCGCAGCCGGGTCAGTGCTCGCGAACTGCGGGTCCGTACCGCCGCCGAGCTGACGTTCATCGCGTCGGCGGTCTCCTCAACGCTGCGGTCCTCCCAGTACCGCAGCACCAGGACCGCCCGGTCCTTCGGTGCCAGCCGCCCCAGCGCCTCCAGCAGCGTGAGCCGCAGCGCGGGATCACCGCCGGCCGGCGCGCCCGTGTCGGGGAACTCCCCGACCGGACGCTCCCCCGCCGACCGGCGGCGCTGGTGCGTCAGGAAGGTGCGCACCAGCACGGTTTGCGCGTAGGCCGCCGGATTGTCTATCCGGGCGACGTGCCCCCAGAGCAGGTACATCCGCCCGAGGGTCTCCTGGACGAGATCCTCCGCGAGGTGGGTGTCACCGCTCGTCAGCAGACAGGCCGACCGGTACAAATGCGCCGATCTGCCCATCGCGAACTCACGGAACCCATCTCTGCGTCCGTACCCCATCCGCTCCCCCTCGCGTCCGTCTCACCCCAATGACGCGACGGAGGCCGGGAATGTTTCAGTCGATCTCAAACTGATGCGGACCCGGTCTCCGCCCCGCTCGCGGACCCGGTCTCGGAGAGGTCGTGGAAGTACATGTGGAACTCCTCCCGGACGAACCCCTCCGCCTCGTACAGCCCCTGCGCGACGAGGTTGTCGTACGCCGTCTCCAGCTGCACGCCCGAGACCCCGGCCTCCCGCGCCCTGCGCAGCACCTCGCGCAGCAGCGCGCGGCCCGCGCCCGTACGACGGCCGGCGGGGGCCACGTACAGGTCGTTCAGCAGCCACGCGGGCTTCATGGCCAGCGAGGAGATCATCGAGTAGACCTGGGTGAAGCCGACCGTGCCCTCGCCGGGGACCTCGGCGAGCAGGACGAAGGAATCCCCGGCTGCCAGCCGCTCCGCCAGGAAGGCGCGCGGACGCTCCGGGTCCACGATCTCCACCTCGTAGAACTCCAGGTAGCCGCGGAACAGCTCGGCGGCGGTGTCCAGATCCGCCTCGCCCGCCTCCCGCAGGACCACCTTGCCCGGCTCTCCCGCCCCCAGGACTTCGCCCTGCGTCGTCCGACCGTTCATACAGCTCTCCCTCGTCCACTCCCGCGCGCCGATGCCATTGTGCGCGGGGGCTCCCCGTCCACCTGCGTCGCCCTACGCTACGGCCGGCCCGGCAGGGGACCGGCCCCGGCTGCCGGCACGGGACGAGGCCGCCGGCCGACCGTGTGGTCAGCGGCCAGCGGTCAGTGGTCAGTGGTCAGTGGTCAGTGGTCAGTGGTCATCGTCCCCGGTGACGGGCTGGGCCGGCAGGGTGTAGACGTGCTGCGGGGTCACGACCTTGGTGATGGCCTCGCCGAACAGCGTGCTCGGCTCCTCCCCCTCGGCCGAGATGTCGGTGTTGAGCAGCACCACCAGGGTGGCCTTCGACTGCGCGTCGTAGACGGCGAGGGTCTGGTAGCCCGGGATGGAGCCGTTGTGCCCGATCCACCCCTGGACGTTGAAGATCCCCAGTCCGTAGCCGGTGCCCGGCAGGGCCGGTACGACATCGAGGCGCTCGGCCTGGGTGGCGGGGGTGAGCAGCTCGCCCGTGGCCAGCACCTTGGCCCATCTCCGCAGGTCCGGGAGGTCGGAGATCATCGCTCCGGCGGCCCAGCCCCAGGAGGGGTTCCAGTCGGCCGCGTCCTCGGTCTTCCCCGAGGCCGTCTGGTCCGTGTAGCCCTGGGCGTGCGGGGCCGGGAACTCGGCGCCGGTCGGGAAGAGGGTGTTCTTCAGCCCGGCGGGCTCGATGACCTCCTCGGTGATGTAGTCGGCGAGGGTCTGCCCGCTGATCTTCTCCACGACGAGCCCGATGAGGATCAGGTTGGTGTTGCAGTAGGAGAACTCGGCGTTCGGCTCGAAGAGGACCGGGTGCTTGAAGGAGTAGTCGAGCAGTTCCTGCGGGGTGAAGGGCCGCTGGGGATCGCTGGTCAGCGCCTTGAAGAAGTCCTCGTCGGCCGAGTAGTTGAACAGTCCGCTGCGCATGCCCGCCAGCTCGCGCAGCGTGATGCGGTCGCCGTTGGGGACGCCCTCGATGTACTTGCCGATGGGGTCGTCCAGCCCGATCTTGCCCTCGTCGACCAGCTTCAGCATCGCGGTCACGGTGAAGGTCTTGGTCTCGCTGCCGATCCGCATGTTGAGGCCGTCGGTCATGGACTCCCCGGTGGCCTTGTCCGCCACGCCGAAGGCCCGTACGTACTCGCCCTTGCCCGGCGCCGACAGGGCCACTTGGACCCCGGGCACCTTGGCCTCGTCCATCACCTTCCGGATGGCGTCGTCCAACTGCCGCGCCACGGCGGGGGTGAGCTGCGGAAAATCGTCGGTGACGGCCGGACTGCTCGCCGCCGTTGGTGTCGGTGCGTCCACCGCGTACCCGACACCGGCCCCCACGGGCACCATCAGGAGCCCCACTGCGGCCGCTCCCACAGCCGCCCTGCGCAACCGTGTCGTGCTCACCCGTCCAACGTAGCCCCGGGCTGGGGGCCGGGCGACCGGAAGGGCCGGTACGGGCTCAATGGGCCCGGTAGGCCCGCAGGAAGGCGCCCACACCGCCCGCGATCAGGCGGTCGGTCTGCTCCTCGGGCAGGGGCACGACCCCGTAGTGCGACAGCTGCCAGATGGTGTGCGAGGTCAGCGCCATGAAGTGGGCGCCGGCCAGCATCGCGTCGCCGCGCACGTCGATCAGCCCGGCGGCCTCGAGGCCCTCCAGCGCGTCCGCGAGCGCGCGGGACACCGGGCCGGGACCGGCGTTCACCCAGGCTTCCAGCACCTCGGACGGCACGTGGTCGGCCTCGGCGTGGATGTGGCGGACGAGCGCGAAGTGGTCGGCGTAGTCGGTGAGGAGCCCGATGACCCGGTGGGCGAAGTCGACGAGGTCCCGCTCCAGGTCCTCGGGGCGGGGCGGGCGTTCGGGGTTCAGGACGGCTTCGATCTGGGCGATCTGGGCGTCGCGCACCTGTCCCGCGGTCCAGGTGACGGTGGCGGCGAAGAGCGTCGCCTTGCCGCCCGGGAAGTGGTTGTAGAGCGTGCGGGTCGAGACGCCGGCCGCGGCGGCGAGCCCGTCGACCGTGGCCCGGGCGTAGCCCTCGCGGCCGAAGACCCCGCAGGACGCGCTCGCGATGGCGAGCTGCTTCTCCAGCTTCCTGGCGGTGGTTCCGGTGCTCACTTCGCCTCCACAGAGAAAGTACAACGATCGTTGCATTTCTTACAACGCTCGTTGTACTTTACCGGAGGAGCGGCCGTACCGAACGGCCGCCCCGCCAACGAGGGGGACCCTGCCATGCCCGACACCACTTCCGACACCACTTCCGACACCGCTTCCTCCACCGCTCACGAGGACGCACCGCTGCGCGTCGCCGTCATCCTCGGCAGCGTGCGCGAGGGCCGTCAGGGCCCCGCCGTCGCCGACTGGTTCCTCGGGGTCGCGAGCACCCTCGGCGGCCTCGACCTCGACCTCATCGACCTCGCCGACGTCGACCTGCCGCTGGTCATGCCCGGCTGGGGCGGCACCCCGGACGCGAGGGCGGCCGCCGCCCTCGCGGAGGTCAGCCCGCGGCTGGCCGCCGCCGAGGCCTTCGTCGTCGTGACCCCCGAGTACAACCACAGCTTCCCGGCCGTGCTGAAGAACCTCATCGACTGGCACCGCGAGGAATGGCACGCCAAGCCCGCCGGCTTCGTCTCCTACGGCGGTCTCGGCGGCGGCCTGCGCGCCGTCGAGCAGCTCCGGCTGGTCTTCGCCGAGCTGCACGCCGTGACCGTCCGCGACTCCGTCAGCCTGCACGGGCCCTGGTCCGGGCTCGGCCCGGACGGCGTCCCGCGCGACACCGCCGTGGCCGAGGGCGCGGTCAAGGGCATGGTCGGCCAGCTGGCCTGGTGGGGCCGCGCGCTGCGCGACGCCCGCGCGAGCCGCCCGTACCAGGGCTGAGGGGCGGCAGGAGGATGCGTACGGCTCAGGAATCCGGCGGACCCGACCGGCCCGCGGCACCCGCGGTACCCGCTGCACCCGCTGCACCCGCTGCACCCGCTGCACCCGCTGCACCCGCGACACTCGCGGACCTCCCGACCACCACCGACTCCCCCACCTCGGAATCCGCGCGCCGGCTCCGGCGCACCGCGGGGGTCGTCATCGTCGGCTCGGTCATGGCGGTGCTCGACATGACCATCGTCAACGTCGCCCTGCACCGACTCTCCGAAGCCTTCCACGCACCCCTGGCGACGATCCAGTGGGCCGCCAGCGCGTACACGCTCGCGCTCGCCGCCGTCATCCCGGCCTCGGCCTGGGCCATGGGCCGCTTCGGGGCCAAGCGGACCTACCTGGGCGCCCTCACCCTCTTCTCGCTCGGATCACTGCTCGCCGCGTGCTCCTGGAGCGCCGGCAGCCTGATCGCCTTCCGCGCGGTACAGGGTCTCGGCGGCGGGCTGCTCATGCCCGTCGGCATGGCCATGGTGATGCGCACGGCGGACCCGGCCCGGCTCGGGCGGGTGATGGCCCTGCTCGGGCTGCCCATCATCGTCGGGCCGGTGGCCGGCCCGGTGCTGGGCGGCTGGCTGGTCGACTCGGCCTCCTGGCAGTGGATCTTCCTGGTCAACCTGCCCGTCGGGGCGGTCGCCCTGTTCCTCGCCGCGAAACTGCTGCGCCCCGACGCGCCGAGCACCCCGGCCTCCCCGCCCCGGCTGGACGTACCCGGCCTGCTGATGCTGTCCCCGGGCCTCGCCCTGCTCCTCTACGGCCTGGCCCGCGGCGGGGAGGGCGGCACCTTCACCGCACCCGACGCCCTGCTCCCCACCCTGGCCGGGGCCGCGCTCGTCGCCGCCTTCGCCCGCCGGGCCCTGACCGCCCGCGAGCCGCTCCTCGACCTGAAGCTCCTCGGCGACCGCACCTTCCGGGCGGGCATCGCCACGCTCGCCCTCTTCACCTGCGGCTACTTCGGATCCATGCTGCTCTCACCGATGTACTGGCAGCAGGGCCGCGGCATGAGCGCGACGGCGGCCGGGCTCCTGGGCGCGCCGACCGGGCTCGCCGTCGGGCTGGTCATGCAGATCGCCTCCCGCCGCGTCGACAAGGTCTCCCCGCGCCGGCTGATCCGGGCCGGGATCGCGGTGGGCGCCCTGGGCATGGCCCTGACCGCCCTCCAGGCGGGCTCGCCGGATGCGGCGCCCTGGCGGTTCGTCACCGCTTCGGCCGTCATGGGCATAGGCGCCGGGATGGTCATGATGCCGACGATGACCACCGCGAGCCGGAACCTCCCCAGGGCCCGCCTGACCGCGGCGAGCACGATCCTCAGCATCAACTCCCAGATCGGCGCCTCGATCGGCACGGCCCTCCTCTCGGTCACCCTGAGCGGCGCGGGCACGACCCCGTCGGGCTTCCGCACCACCTACGCGATCGCGGCGGTCCTCCTCGCCCTGGCCCTCGTACCGGCCTCCCGACTGCCCACCCGCCACCCCTGACGGGCCGGCGCGGCGCCGCGTTCGCGGACCGGGTCAGCGCCGCGTTCGCGAGCCGGGGCGGCAGCCGTTCACGGCCCGGCGCCCGTCGGGAGGCAGGCGCTGACCAGGAATCCGCCGTCCTGCGTCGGGCGGGCCTCGAAGGCGCCGCCCAGGAGTTGGGCACGCTCGCGCAGGCCGACCAGGCCGTGTCCGCCGTGGGGGAGGTGCGGGGGCGCGGCCGTGGGGTCGGGTGGACCGCTGCGGACCTCCACGCGCAGCCCGCCGGCCTCCTGGCGGACGGCTATCCGCACCGAGGCGCCCGGCGCGTGCTTGCGTACGTTGGTCAGCGTCTCCTGCACCGTGCGGAACGCGGCACGCTCCACGGACTCCGGGAACCGGCCCATGAGCCCGTCGGTGACGTCCCACTCGACGCTGAGCCCGCTGTCCTCGATCAGCCGGGGAATGTCGGAGAGGCGGGGCTGCGGGCCGAGCTGTTCGCAGTTCCCGCCCGCCGCACGCAGTACGCCCACCATCTGGCGCAATTCGTTCAGGGTCCGGACGGACAGCTCGCGGATCGTCGCCGCGGCGTCCCGGGCCGCCGGGTCGCGGGCCACCACCGTGAGGCCGCCCGCCTGGAGACTGATCAGGGAGACCTGGTGGGCGACCACGTCGTGCATCTCGCGGGCCAGCCGGACCCGTTCCGTGGCCAGGACCCGCTCGGCCAGCAGCCGGTCCTCGCGGCCCCGGGTGCGGGTGAGCTCGGCCAGGCGGGCCGCGAGTTCCCGGCGGGTGGTGACGAAGAGGCCCAGGACGATGGGCCCCCCGGCGGTCACGAACGCGTCGATGATCTGCAGCGCGACCTCCCGGGACGGGGAGAGCACCGGGTTGCCGATGGGGTAGGGCAGGAAATGGGCGGCGGCGACCAGCACCGCGCACCCCGCCAGGAGCCGGCGGTCTCCGCGCCGGCAGGCGACGGTGTAGAGGGCGAAGAGCGAAGCGAAAACGGTGTAGCCGATGTACAGCCCCGGCAGCGTGGCCAACAGCACCGTCAGCGGGAAGCGGTGGCGCAGCAGCAGACCCGCGGCGGCGAACAGCGACAGCCCCAGCGCGGGACTGGGCGAGACCCCGTTGACCAGCAGCGCTTCGACGGCGGCCGCCGCGACCGGGCCGAACCTCTTCAGCCACGGCGCAAGGGTGCTCAGCTCGAGGCTCCGAGGCCGGGGTGCGGGCCGTCCACGAGCCCGGCACGGTCGGCGACCACGGCGGCCTGGACCCGGTTGATTCCGCCGAGCTTGGCGAGCACGACGCTGACGTGGTCCTTGATCGTGCTGCTCGCGAGTTCCAGACGCTCGGCCGTCTGCAGGTTCGACAGGCCCTCGCCGAGGAGCGCCAGCACCTCCCGTTCGCGCGCCGTGAGCGTCTGCACCGCCTTCACGGCCTGCTGATCCGAGTCCGTCGCGGGATCCGGGTAGTGGTCGATGACCGTACGGACGACACCGGGAGCCAGCACGCTGCTCCCGGTGGCCAGTACGCGTACGGACTGGACCAGCAGCTCCGGGTCCGTGTCCTTGAGCAGGAACCCTGTCGCACCGAGCCGCAGGGCGGGCCCGAGGTACTCCTGCGCGTCGAACGTGGTCAGCATCGCGACGGCGGGAAGCTGCCCGGCCAGGGCGGCCCGCAGCCCGCGCAGCACGCTCAGGCCGTCCACCTCCGGCATCCGGATGTCCAGCAGCACCACATCGGGCCGGTGCGCGACGACGGTGGCCACCGCCTGCCCTCCGCCGCAGTCGGCGACGACCTCGATGTCGCTCGCGGAGGACAGGATGAGACGCAGCACGGAGCGGACCAGCTGCTCGTCGTCCACCACGACAACGCGGATCACGGTCTCTCCTCCGTCAGGGCACTTCAGCGCCTCACTGTACGGAGTTCCGTTTCGTCCACCGGCCCCGGGCCCGTTCTCCCCACGAGCACTCCGGCCAGCGGTCGCGCCCCGAACAACTCGCCGCCGACGCGGGCGACGTCCGCCGTGCTCGCTTCGCGCATCAGACGCGGCAACCGGGCGGCCCAGGTGGGCGCCTGACCATAGGCGACCGTCCGGCACAGGACGTCCGCCACCCCTGCCTGCGAGTCGAAGACGGACAGCAGCTGCCCCGCGCAGAAGTCACGGGCCGCGGACACCTCGGCGGTTCCCGGCGGATCCGTGGCCATGGCCAGGGCCTCTGCCCGCAGTTCCCCGAGGGCCTCCGGTACCCATGCTTCCGGCAGCCATGCCCGTACGTACGCGCGCGGCCGGTCCCCGAGGACGTCACGCCCGGCGAGCGCCACGTAGGCCGACGTGCCGCGGCGGGCGAGGCGGGCGGCGAGACGGGACCCGAAGTACCCGCCGAAGACCGCCGTCGCGACATAGCGCGCCGCCTCGTCCGGACCGTCCATCGAGGCGGGCGCGTGGAGCGTGAGGTGGGCGCCCGGGTAGTGGTCCTGGCGCACCACGAGCAGGTCCGCGCCGTCGTGCGGCCGGGAACGTACCTCCGGGGCCTCCTCGGCACCGGCCGAGGTCCACCCGGCGAGCAGCTGTTCCGCGCGCGCCACCAGCCGGGCGCCGTCCAGCGCGCCGACGGCGATCAGGGTCGCGCCCGCTGGGTCCATGACCGAGCGGTGCAGCGCGGCCGGATCGTCGGGGGCGGCCGTGGGCCGGTCCGCCAGCCGACGGCGCAGGGCGTCGTCGGCCACGCGGTCCGCGGGGCGCGGGAGCGGCGGGCCGTGCGGCGCCGGCGGGGCGGCCGGTGTCCGCGGCCGCGCGCCCTCACGGGCCGCCGGCTGCGGGGCGGAGGCGAGATCGGCCAGGACGGACAGCCAGGTGTCCACGTCCGACGGCGCGACGTGACCGGTCGCCTCCAGCCACTGGCCGTCGGTGGACCACTGGATGTCGCCCCGTACGGATGCGGCTCGCCACGCCGTACGGGCCCGCTGGTTGAGCAGGCGCAGCAGCGCGTCCACCGCGTCGGGCCGGGTCCAGCCCAGCACACCGAGGGGTCTGCGCAGACGCAGCTCGACCACCGGGGTCCGGGTGTGGACGGCCACCAGCCGCAGGCCGTTGCCCAAAACGGCGTCCGCGCCGACCGCGAGGGCCGGGTCCTTGGCGGGGCGCGGCTCGGGCACGGGCACGCACCGCGGTCCGGCCGGGCTGCTGCCCAGCTGCACGGCGGTACGGTGCGGCCGGTCCGCCGTCGCGGGGGCCGCGGCGGGGGCCATCGCCTGGGACACGGCGGAAGCCGTCGCCGGGGACACGGCGGAGTCCGTCGCCGGGGACGCGCCGAAGGCCGCGGGCGCGGTGCGTACCGCGGGCGCCGGGCGGGTGCGTACCGGGCCGGGTTCGATCACCAGAACGGCCTTGTGCGCGCGCAGCAGCCCGCGCGCGGCCCCGGCCACCTGGGACGGGCCGATCTCCGCGAGCCGCAGCGGGATCTCGTCGAGGAGTTCGGCGCGACCGAAGAGCGTTTCCAGGCGGCCCAGCGCGCGCGTGCGGACCTGGAGGTCGTCGTGGTCGCGGTGGTGTTCCAGGACCAGTGCGCCGACGGCCCGTGCCACGGCGTCATCGCGGCCCTCGCCCTCGGCCCACGCGCCCCACTGCCCCTCGATGCGTGCCAGCAGGTCCTGCGGCGAACTCCCCTGCGCCAGACGGCCGGTGAGGACCAGAGTGTCGGGACTCCGAGCGTCCAGGGGGCCGAAGAAGCCGCAGCTGCTGTCGACGTCCACCTCGCCGGCCAGCAGCCTGGCCAGCACCCGGTGCGCGAGATGGCCGGGCAGGTCACGGCCCGGGTCGGGGAGGCGGTAGCCGACGGCGACGGCGGTCGCGGAGACCCCTGCCTCGGTGCACACGCTCCACCGGTCGGCCGCCGGCGCCGGCTCGTCCAGCTCCGGTCGGGGCGGCACCGGGCGGTCGGGGATGTCCGCGAAGTGGCGCTCGACGAGTTCGAGCCCGGCCCGGAGGTCGAAGCCGCCGCCCACGGTGAGCACCGCGTTGGACGGGGCGTAGTGGGTGTCGAAGAACTCGGCGCACTGGTCGGGTGTGGTGTGCCGCAGCTCGGCGATGTCCCCGTAGCCGTCGTGGGCGTTGGCGTGCGACGCGTAGAGCAGGCCGGGCAGCAGCGGCCAGGGGAATCCGCCGTAGGGCCGGGCCACGGTCGCCTGGTGGATCTCCTGGGCGACCCCGTCGAGCTGCTCGGCGAGGCTGTCCGGGGTGAACCGGGGTGCCCGCATCCGGTCCGCCTCGCTGAACAGTGCCTGCTCCAGCGCCTCGGCCGGTACGGCCTGGTAGTAGTCCGTGTAGTCCTGGTGGGTGGTGCCGTTGGCCTCACCGCCCGAGGTGTGCACGTGGTCGTAGAACGCGCCGTTCGGCAGGCTCTCGCTGCCCCGGAACATCAGGTGCTCGAAGAGGTGGGCGAAACCCTCCCGGGAGGGGGGTTCGGAACGGAACCCGACCCCGTAGTGCACGCACACCGTCACGCGCGGGGCGCCGGGGTCGGGTGCCAGCAGCACCCGGAGCCCGTTGGCCAGGGTCACCCGGTGCAGCGGCGGGCGCTCACCCCGCATGGGCGATCTCCACCGTCTCGCGGAGTTCCGGGAGGATGCTGCGCAGCGCCTCGAAGGCCGGGCCGCCGCGGCCGGCCAGCGCCGCGAGCCGCTGCCGGTGCGCCGTGGTCTGCGCCTCGCTGATGACGGTACGCAGGCCGCCCGCCGCGGCCAGCGTGACCAGAGCGGCGTCACGGTCGGACACCGCGTCGGCCGGCTCCTCGCCGCGCAGCGCCCGGACGGCCTGGCTCCGCAGGATGTCGGCGACTTCGGTGGACCGCAGGTTCACGGTCGTGACGGGGACCAGGCCGCCGAGGCGGTGGGCGTCGAGGCTCAGGAAGCCCGCCTCCGCGAGCTGTTCCCGCACGGCGGTGAGGGTGGGCTTCACGCCCTGGTTGATCCATCCCTTCCAGGCCAGGGGCCTGGAGCGGGCGATGAGCCCGAGCAGATCGTCGAGCGCCGGCTCTCCCGTCGGCGCTCCCTCGGCCGCGGCGGGCCTGCCGTCGGCGTCGGTGAGCAGCCCGCGCAGGGCGAGCTCGGCGAGCGCCCCGGCCCGCACCACGTGGCCGATGGTGTCGGTGCTGGTGAGCTTCTGCTTATCCGTGTTCCACGCCAGCAGGTACAGGCCGGACGGGAGTGAAAGCTGATGCATGAGAGCCCTCCTGGGGACGAACAGGAACGAGGTCGATGAGAAAGGTGAGGAAAGCGGCGAACCGCTCGAACTCGGCCGGGTGCCAGCCGACGTACGCGATGTAGTCGTGCAGATGGAGGGCGACCCGGACGGCCGCGTGCCGGGGCCACGTGGAGCCCAGCCGCCGTCCGTAGCCCTCCTGCAGCGCGTCGCTGAGGCGCTGCCACTGCCGGGCATCACCGCCCAGCTGCCAGGAGAGCTCGACGATCTCGCCGAGCGCCCAGCCCAGATCGGCGTGCCAGGGGCCCAGGCACAGGTCCTCGCCGACGAGGAGTTCCGCGCGGCCCGAGGAGGGATCGACGACGAGGGATCCCAGTCCGGGGGCGCCATGGGTCACGACCAGCGGCCCGGTCTCGCCGCAGGGGTCGGCCCCGTCCGCGTACGCCGGCACGCACCAGCCGCGCAGCATCGCCCAGCGGGCGGGCCCGAGCCGGTCCTTCAGCATGGCCCCCGCCTGGGCGGCCCACACCTGCGGCGCGCGGCCGCTCAGCCAGCGCTCCAGCCGGACCCCTCCGCGCGACGGGGCGACGAGCCGCGGTCCGGTCACGGGGGACGGGACGGCGTGCAGGGCGGCGAGCAAGCTGCCCAGCTCGCGCACCGCGGGCTCCAGACCGGCGTGCGCGCCGTCCCGCAGCAGGCAGCCGGCGACGGATTCGCCACCGCCGAGGTCGTACGTACGCTCGTGCTGCCCGCCGCCCGGCCGGCCCGGCACCAGCCGGGCACCACCCGGGGTTTCGAGGACCGCGAGCGTGCTGTCCAGGGCGCCGTTCACCGGGGAGAAGGGCGCGGGGGCCAGCCCACCGGGGGACCTGGTCCAGCGGTGTCCGCCGCCGTCGCGGCGGGTGATCGTGGTCCGGAGCAGTCCGGTGGCGAACTCGGTCGTCATACCGTGCTCCCCTCCGCCAGCAGCGCGGCCGTCGGCGGCAGGGGCGCCGCCGCACCGGCCCGCTCGGCGAGTTCGGCCCTGCGCCGCTCCAGCAGCTCGATGACGTCCGGCAGCAGCGCGGGCACCCACGCGTCGGGCCGCCCGGTGGTCGCGCTCACCCCCGACCGGGGCGGCGCGACCACGACGTTGCGCCGTGCGGTCAGCGCGGTCCAGTGCGCCTGGTAGGCGGCGCTGTCCAGGCCACCGGGCGGCAGCGCGGGCGCCACCGCGACGGGCGCGGCCGTGCACTGCGCGGCGAGGAGCGCGGGGGTGTCGGCCAGACCGAGCGCGAGACGGGCGACGAAGTGCAGCGTCGCCGGATGGACGACCACCGCTTCGGCCCACTCCGCCCATGCGACGTGCCGGGCGTGTGCGGTGTCCTCGGGCCAGGCGTCCGTGAAGACGTCACCCCCGGTCCGCGCCGCCAACGAGGCCCGGCTCACGAACCGTTCGGCGCTCCGGGTGATCACCGTCTTGATCTCCAGACGGGGGTAGGAAGCACGGAGCCACTCCGCCCAGAACGGCAGGTCCGAGACCGAGACCGACCCGGTTCCGACCAGGAGCAGGCGCGAGACGCCGAAGTCCGGGACACCGCCGGCGGCGGGCGCCGACCGGTTCACAGCGCACCCCCGCGCGAGGCCGAGGCGAAGCGGCCGGCGTCGCCCGCCGCGGCACCCCGCGGGAACGCGCCGAGGAGGGTCTCCAGTTCAGCGAGAGCCGTGGGCAGTCCGTAGCGCCGGCACAGTCCGGTGACGTTCAGCACGATCTCGTCCACGCCGGCCTCCCGGTACTCGTCGAGCACGGCCGTGATCTCGTCGGCGTCACCGCTGACGAAGGCGCGCCCGGCGATCACCGCCTTGGCCGACCCGGCCAGGTCGTCCGGATCGACGTCGATCCCCGACCGGCGCAGCATGTCCTGGTAGTGCGGCAGTTTCAGATGCCCGGCGTTGCCCGCGAGCAGCAGTTCCACCGGATCGCGGTCGGCCGCGCCCAGCGCCAGGGGAACCATCGCCACCAGCCGCGGCACCGGACGCCCGGCCGCCCGCGCACCCTCGCGCAGGGCGGGCGCGATGACTTCCCGCAGATAGCGGGGCGGGGTCATCCACGTGATGGCGACATCGGCGACCTCCCCCGCGACCCGGGCCATCCTGGGCCGCAGCACCCCGAGTCCGACCTCCACGGGAGGACCGGGCTCCGGCACCAACTCGACATGACAGGTGAAGTACTCGCCGTCGTGCTCGACCCGGCGGCCCGCCAGCAGCCCGCCGACGATGCTCAGGTACTCGCGTACCGCGGTGAGCGGGCTGGCATAGGGGGCGCCGAGCACGCTGCGCTGCAGTACGGGCGCGCCCGGACCGTACCCGGCCACCATCGGGTGGCCGGTCGCGAGGGCCAGCGAGCGCGCCTGCAGCGCGGCCTCGTAGGGGTGCCGGAACGGCATGAGGGTCACGCCCGTGCCCATGGGCACCCGGAAGCCGGAGGCGGCCAGGTGGCTGAAGGTCTGGTGAGGTTCGACGACCAGCGCCTGCCCCTGCCACAGCCGGTACGCCGCGCTGTGCTGCACGAGGGCCGCCAGCGGCAGGGCCTGCTCCGACCTGGTCGGCATGAACGGCAGCAGGACGGAGATGGTGCTCATGCGGTCTCCAGGGTGCTGAGGAGCTGGCCGGCGACCAGTTCGGTGTACGCGGGGCAGCTGCCGAGCAGACCGGTGTGCGTGCCCTGGGCGATGACCTGACCCTGGTCCATGACGATCACCTGGTCGGCGTGCTGCACGGTGGAGATGCGGTGGGCGACGACCAGGACGGCACGGTCGCCCGCGAGGTCGTCCACGACGCGGCGCAGCTTCTGCTCGTTGACGCTGTCGAGCTGAGAGGACGGCTCGTCCAGCAGCACGAGCCGGGCGTCGGTGAGGGCCACCCGCGCGAGGGCCAGCCGCTGGCGCTGGCCGCCGGACAGGTCGTCGCCGCCGCCCAGCACGGTGTCGAGGCCGGCCGGGAGCCGCCGGATCTCCTCCTCCAGGCCGACCCTGGCGAGCGCCTCCATGAGCGCCCGGTCCGGCAGGGCGTCCTCGCGACCGAGGTTCAGATTCATCCGGATCGAGTCGCGGACCAGGGTGAAGCCCTGGTCCACGTACGCGAGTTGCCCACGCAGATCACCGAGCGGCAGATGCCGCAGGTCGTGGCCGAAGACCTCGACCCGCCCGGAGTGCGGGGTCATGAAGTGCTCGATGAGGCCCAGCACGGTGGACTTGCCCGCTCCCGAGAGCCCGACGACGGCGGTGAGTCCGGCGGCGGGCACGGTGAGGTCCACCTCGTGCAGCACGGGCTGGTCGCCGTAGCCGAAGCTGACCCGGTCGAACCGCACCGCGGGCGCTCCGGGCCGGGCCGGAGCGAGCGGCGCCCCACGGCCGGCGGGCGCGGTCTCCACGCTCTCCACGGGCAGGGCGAAGACGCTCTTGAACCGCTCCTTGGCCACCATCCCGGCCTGAAGGGTGGAGGCGCCCGAGGCCGCCATGATCAGCGGCGCGGTGAGCTGCAGCAGGTAGAGCAGGAAGGCGACGAAGTCGGCCAGGGCCAGGTCTCCGGAGACCAGCCGGGCCCCACCGCCGACGAGAACGGTGAGCAGCGCGATCTGCTGGCCCAGGTTGATCACCGGGACCACGAGGGACTCGAGCCTGGCCACCTCGGTGCCGAGCCGGGAGAGGCTCTGCGCCCTGTCCGCCAGGACCCGCGCGACCTGGCGCTCCGCCCGGTACGCCTTGATGACGGTCAGCGCGTCGAGCGTGGTCACGAACTGCTGGGTGAGGGAACCGAGTTCCTCCTGGACGGCGCCGTACTTCCGGCGCAGGCCCACGACCACGACGGCCACGATCGCCACCGCCGTGACGAAGCCCGCCATGGTGATCAGCAGGAGCATCCAGTCCAGGATGCCCATGATGACGAGCGTCCCGACCAGCGTGATGCACGCCATCGGCAGCTGGATCGGCCCGATGTCGATGGCGCCCTTGAGCTGCATCGCGTCCGCGGTCAACCGCGACGCCAGGTTGCCGCTGCCCTCGCGGCGCGCGTCGGCCATCCGCAGTCCGAGGCCGTGGCGCATGGTGCGGATGCGGAGCCGGCAGATCAGGCTCTCGCCCAACTGGGAGAGCAGATACGCGGCCAGTGCCCCGGCCGCCGCGGCGCCCACCCCGACTCCGGCCATCGCGGCGGTCGTCCAGGTGAGGCCCTCGCCCTCCTGGACCTCCCGCACCAGGGTTCCGACCACCATCGGCAGCGCGAGGGTCGCCGCCGCCGAAAGCAGCGAGAGGACGGCGATGGCCGCCACCTTCAGGCCGTTGCCCGCGGTCAGTTCGTGCAGGATCCGCAGCTCCGCGGAGTCCGCGCGCGCCCCTTCACCTTCACCGGCCGCCGTGCCGTCGGTGCTCATGAGCCGGCTCCTTCACGGGCGCGCCGCAGCGCTTCCCGGGTCTTGATGATTCCGCCGTGCTGGAGGATCGCCGCCATATAGATGCGGCCGCCGACGCGCAGCAGTACGCCGATCGCCACGGCCATGAGGAGCGCCGCCGCCACGATGTCCCACCAGGACACCGGGTCCGCGGCCATCCGTACGGGCATCACGGCCCACGAGCTGCCGGGGACGATGGAGAAGATCCGGGTGAGGGTCGGGCTGAAATCGATGAACGGGAGCAGCGCGGCGGTGAAGCCGATCGTCTGCAGGAAGCTGACCGGACCGGCCGCGTGCTGGATGTCCTCCTGCCGGGAGACCATGGCCCCGGCCAGGGCCCAGAGCGTGGCGAAGAGGAAGTAGCCGGGGACGAACCAGGCG
This sequence comes from Streptomyces sp. NPDC059957, assembly GCF_042730015.1. Lineage (NCBI taxonomy): Bacteria > Bacillati > Actinomycetota > Actinomycetes > Kitasatosporales > Streptomycetaceae > Streptomyces > Streptomyces sp. NPDC059957. The sequence goes on from NZ_JBHWMB010000013.1 coordinate 104,615, forward strand.
ATGACCAGCAGCCCGGTGCCGATGGCGTCGGCAGGAGCGTCGAGCAGCCCGGTGACCAGCGCGAAGCCGATTCCGCACACCATGATCGCGGTGATCTGGGCGAGCGCGACGACCCCGATGCCCAGCACCTTCCCGGTGAGCAGGTGCCAGGACCTGACCTTGGCGAGCAGGATCTCCACGATCCGGCTCGACTTCTCCTCCAGCACGCCCTGTGCGATCCCCTGTCCGAACATCAGCATCATGAAGAACAGGAGCATCACGCCGATTCCGGCGGTCATCGTCCGCTGGAAGTCGCGTTCCACGTCCGGGTCGAGGGCCGTCACCTGAAGCGGCTGCACGGTCAGCGCCTCGGTGATCTGGCCGTCCTGCAGGCCGCGGTCCCTCAGGCGGTCCACGGTGACGCTCGTACGGTGAGCCTCCTGTACCGCCGCGCCCAGCTCCTCGGGAAGCTTCTCCTGGACGACGATCTGCCCGTCGCCGACGAGCGCGGCCTCGGCCTTGCCCTCGTGGACCGCCTTGCGTGCGGCGTCCGCGTCGGCGTACCGGACGATCTCGACTCCGGGGCCGCCGGCGGCACTCTGCGCCGTCAGGGCGTCCGTGAACCCGCGCTGCTGTCCGACGACTCCCACGGTGGACTTCTCGTCGCCGAAATCGAAGGCGGTCTGCAGGCCGAGCGACCCGCAGAACACCACGATCATGATGACCAGCGAGACCCACATCTCCTTGCGCCGGAACTGGGTGGATATCTCGCGCTGGGCGACCATCCACACCAGCGTGCCGCTGCCCAGCCGGTCGGCCCGGTACGTCTTCGCCTGTGGCTGCTCCGGCTCCGGCTCCGCCGCCTGGGCCTGTGCCTGCGCCTTCACCTGCACCTGTCGCTCCGTGGTCGTCATGACGCCACCGCGTCCCGGAAGATCTCGGCCAGGGTCGGCTCGCGCCGTGAGAAGTGCACGAGTTCGCCGAGGCTCTGGGCCGCGGCCAGTACGTCCCGTACCGGCACGTCCTGCTCGACCTCCACGGTGACGGCCCCCTCGTCGCCCGTTTCCCGGGACACGATCCGCGCGCCGGGCAGCTCGTCCGCCCAGCCCCGCGGTGCGCCGGTCAGGGCTATCCGTATCTGCCGGCTGCCGGTGCCGCGACGCAGCTCGGCCACGGTGCCCTCCGCGACGACGGTTCCGTCGCGGATGATCCCCACCCGGTCGCAGAGCCGCTCCACGAGTTCGAGCTGGTGGCTGGAGAAGACCACGGGGACGCCCTTGCCGCTGAACTCGACCAGGGCGTCGGCCATCGCGTCGGTCGCGACCGGGTCCAGGCCGGAGAAGGGCTCGTCCAGGATCAGCACTTCGGGGTCGTGGATCACCGCGGCGATCAGCTGGACCTTCTGCTGGTTGCCGAGCGAGAGCTTCTCCAACGTGTCCTTGGGACCCATCTTCACTCCGAGCCGTTCGATCCACTCGTCGGCCCGCCGCTTGGCGACCGCGGTGGTGATCCCGCTGAGGCGGGCGAAGTAGACGAGCTGCTCACGCGGGCGCATCGTCGCGTACAGACCGCGTTCCTCCGGCATGTAGCCGATGCGGCGGCGGATCTCGGCATCCACCGGGAGGCCGTTCCAGCGGACTTCCCCGGCATCGGGGGACAGCAGGCCGAGCGCGATGCGCATCGCGGTGGTCTTGCCCGCCCCGTTCGCCCCGCAGAAGCCGAAGAGCTCGCCCGGACGGACCTCGAAGCTCAGCTCGCGCAGTACGTGCTTGGCCGCGAAGCTCTTGGTGAGCCGGTCGAACTCAAGCACCTGTGCCACCCGCCCCGAATTCGAGCAGCGAGCGGACGTGCGTGCCCGGCCCCTCCCAGGTGAGGGTCAGCCCCGCGGCGGCGCCCAGTTCCTTCAGCCTGCCGACGGTGCGCGACGGTGTCGGTACGGTCGCCGAGACCCAGAGGTCGGTGGCCGCGGCGCTCTGGCCGGAGCTGTCCATGTCCAGGTTGATCTCGGCGAGGAGCACCTTCCCCTCGCGGCCGGCCGCCTCGCCGCAGCGGCCGAGGATCTCCACCGCGCGCTCGTCGCTCCAGTCGGCGAGGACTCCGGAGATCAGGTAGACATCGGCTCCGGTGGGGAGCGGGTCGAAGAAGCTGCCCGCAACCGCCTCGCCCCGGTCGCTCAGGCCGGCTTCGGCGATCCTGCGGGCGGCGATCTTGGAGACGCCCGGCAGGTCGAGGACGGCTCCGGTCAGATGCGGGTGCCTGCCCAGCAGTTCCATGAGGAGCGTGCCGTTGTTGCCGCCGACGTCGATGACGCGGCGCACGCCGCTCCAGTCGTAGGCGTCGACGATGAGGTCCGCGTCGAAGGCGATCCGGGTCGGGCCTTCCTTGTCCAGCGCCTCGGCGAACGCCGGGTTCGCGTTGATGTCGTCCCAGTACTCGCGGCCGAACGCGGCGGCATAGCTCGACCCGCCGGTCCGTACGGTGTGCAGGAGGCCCACGAGTCCCAGGTCCGCGCGGCCGAACAGCCCTTCGGCGCTGAGGAACTGGCCCAGGCTCTGCGCACTGTCCCGGCGCAGTGGCTCGCCCAGTTCGGTCAGTTCGAAGGAGCATTCGCCGTCCAGGCGAAGGAGTCCGAGTTCGACCAGGTAGCGCAGCAGCTTGGTGAGCATCACGGGGTTCGCACCGGTGCGCTCCGCGAGCGTCCGTGCGGTCAGGGGCCCGTGAGCCAGATGGTCGGCGAGCTGGAGTGCCGCGGCGGCGCGGATCGCGTTGGGCCGCAGCAGGTCGGCCATGTCCAGGAGAGTCGCGGCATGTGATCTTGTGTTCACGATTCTTGCTTCCTCATGGCCGTGACAGCCAACTCGTCTCGTCGGTACGCTGTGTGCTTCGAGCCGACGGTGGCCCCGCAATTAGCGTTTGCGGGGCCACCGTTGCTACGAGAGGGCGATCTAGCCGGGACCATTGGTCGTGATGTAGCTGATCGCAAAGCTCGCGGCGGCGCCACAGAAGGGGGTCGTCGCCGGAGCGTCGACCATGGCGGTCACGTTGAGCTCATCGGTCTCGGCGTACGACGTGTAGCCCGTGACCATCTCTTCGATGAGAAACTTCTCGTTCATTGAATTCACCTCCTCTTTTTCTGACATACGTGTGTGCGGGAGGGGCTGCTCAGCCGTGCGGCTGGATCAGCAACCCACCTTGTACGTGGCACCGCCGGCGGCGCTGACCGCGGCGGAGACGAGCCACTTGCCGGCGGCGGCACCGGTGACGGCGGCACAGACGGGGGTGGTGGCCGGCGCGTCGACGGCGGCCTGGGTGTTGAGCTCGCCCGCGCTCGCGTACGCGTCGTAGCCGGCGATGAGCTCCATCATCGAGGCGTTGTCGCCCATGATTTTTCTCCCTGTTTCAGTAACTGGCTGATGCGAAAACAGGAAATGCGTGCACTCATTCCCTGCAACCGCCTCAGAAGAGCCGGGGCGACGTGGAATTGCGCGCCGGATCGGCGGGGTCGATATCGGCCTCCGCGAACTGGGAAAGCAGCTCGCGCTCCACGGAGTTTCCGGACTTCCTGCTGTCGAGTACGGCCTTGGCCACCGCGCTCGCGCGGTGCTGGCCAAAGCTCAGGCCTTGCATCGGCTGACGCCGGTCCTCCGGTTCCCAGGCCAGTGCGACGCCGGGCCCGAGCCGATGGGTGAACACCGAGGTCTCCTCCCCCACCCCGGGGCTTCCCGCGATGGCCTCGGCCAGCCCCGTGACGGCAGCCCGGGCGTCCTCGTCGAGATAGACCACCAGGGCGTCGCGCCGGGGATACAGCAGCCTCGAGGAGAGCACCTTGGCCCGGTAGGGCACCTTCCGCTCCTCCAGGTGGCTCAGGACCCGGCCCCATACGGAGACGGCGCTCCGCGAGTCGGTGAGGTGGACGTAGAGCCGGACCGTCGCCCCACCGGAGCCGCTCCCGGGAGTGGATCCGTCGACCAGGAAGAACCCGGGCGAGAGCGCGGGGCGCGCGGCCGGCACCCGCAGCGCGATCCGGTCACCGGGAACCCAGTCCACGGCCGTGCCGAAGGTCGCGTCGGCGGTCTCACCAGCCACCCCCTCCACGGACTCCCGGGCGATTGCGATACGGATACGCACCCCGTCCCGCTGCACGACGGCCTCCGTCACGCCCGCGGCGGACCTCTCCGGGGCGGCGTGCACGAGCACGCCGACCGAGGTGTGCCCGTGCGGCACGGCCCCGCCGAGCGCCTGCTCGAACTCCGCGTCCCTCAGCTGCCGCGGGAGGTTCTCCGCGCCTTCGCGGCGGCCCGCGTGCCAGGTCTCGTAGAGCGCCCCGGCGAGCAGGGACTCCAGGGCACGCGGATCGTCGGCGCTGAGTTCTTGTCCGTCCACGGTCGCGGACATCCCGTCCTCCGCGACCGATATGCCACCGACCGCCGACCGCAGCGCCGCGGACAGTCCGACCACGACCTCGGGGGCCTCAAGGGCCTCGTTCACACCACTCATGCCGTTTCCCCCAGTCCGAGCGTGACGGCGAACCGCTCGGGGTTCAGCAATATCCCTCGTCCGATGCCGGCGGCCGCACGTTCGATCCCGGAAATCCGGCCGCGTTGCGGACTTCCCGCGATCATGCGGTCCAGCAGGTGCCAGCCGGCGAAAGCGGTGGCCCGCACGGCGAGTTCCACACGTTCCGCATCGGCCCGTCCGACGCTCCCGCAATACCCTTCCCAGAAATTCCGGATACGTGGCCGCAGCCGCTCGATCTTCTCCGCACCCCGCCGCAGGACCGAGTCGTGCGTGAGGTCGGCATCCACGAAAACCGTATCCCCGCGGGAGGTCGCGATGTCCAGGATGGAACGGTAGAGCCATTCACCGGCGAATCCGCCGACATCGCGTGCCGGGTCGGCCAGCCGGAATTCTTCCCAGTCCGCGACATAGAACGCATCGTCCGTGACCAGCAATTGATCCACCCGCAGATCGCAGTGGGCCGGCACGGGAGACGCCTTCACCTCCCTGGCCCGCAGGTCCGTCACCGCCGCGATCAGCGCGGGGTCGCCCTGCATGAGCCGCCAGGTCTGCAGCTCACCGAAGCTCAGGTTGTCGAACATCCGCTCCGGAATCGCCTGCAGCAGCGCCGGCGAGGGCAGTTCCGGTGCGGAACCGTCCAGGTCACCAGGGTTTCGCACCGGGCTGGCGTGCAGCAGGCCGATGGCCCCGCCGACCGCGTGGGCCAGCGCGTCGTCGAACGTCTCGTCGACCATCAACTCCGCGCCGCTCCGCGCGTCTTCGAGATACTCGAAGGCGACGATCCGCGCCTCCTCGTCACAGCCCAGGAATTCCGGACCGCGCAGGGCGCTGGAGGAGAGCTCCGCGGAGAACCGCTCGAAGGACAACAGGCGCCGCATTCTTGCGCGGACATCGTCGCCCCCGCCGACCAGACGCTTGACGAACACCTTGCGTCCGCCGGCCGTGTCGCCCGCCCACACTTCATTGCGGCCTACCGGTGCGACGAGTGATTCCCGGTCGAACGGACCGAGCCCCAGCCGTTCCAGAAGTGCGTCGACTTCGGGCACCTTCTCCAGATCGACCGGCGCGAATCCCGGCCGTCTCGTGGAGACGCGCTCCCCTATCAGATTCCCCATAGCCATTCCCCCCGTCCGGCTGCCTGCAGGTCTCACTCTGTCCCAACCATTTGGCGATTCCAACCCCCCTTCCGGGGGGATGGAATACACATCGGAGATCGGCGATCAGAGGTGCGCGAGCTCGCACTTGGCCGCCACCACGGCCGCCTGAATGCGGTTGGCGACCCGCATCTTCCCGAGGATGCGGCTCACGTGCTCCTTGACCGTCTCCGGGCTGAGGAAGAGCCGTTGACCCACTTCGCCGTTCGACAGCCCCTCGGCGACGAGGGACAGCACTTGCCGCTCCCGCTCGGTGAGCGAGGCGATCCGCTCCCGCGGCGACGCGGGGCCGATCACCGACATCGGTCCCCCCGGCACGAGCCGGGCCATCGCGGCGGAGACGGCCCAGCAGCCCGAGGCGACCAGTTGGAGCGCCCGGACGAGGTCGATGGGCTCCATGTCCCTCGTCAGCACGCCCTGGGCACCGGACCGCAGCGCCAGATCCACGTCGGCGGCGGCCCCCGTCGCCAGCAGTGCGACCTTGGGCGAGTCGGGCACCGCCCGCAGGTGCTCCACCACCGTGCGCAGCTCTGCCGAGGGGATGTCCGCGGTGTCGATCAGAACCAGGTCGATCCGGTCACGCCCGGACCTCTCCAACGCCCGGTAGCCGGCCCGCTCCCCCACGACCTCGAGATCGTCGACCTGGTCGACGGCCTCCCGGATGCTGCGCCTCAGTGGAAGGGAGTCAGATATGACAATCAATGAACTCTTGTACACTATGCCCCGTTTTGTCGCGCTCAAGCAAAGGTCGTGGCGCATGGTCAGTTGCGCCACACGAGCGAGCCTAGGCAGCGGCAGGGAGCACCACATCCCCTGCCCGAACGATCCGACCCCCGCCGCCCGGCGGGTTTACGTACATTGCGTTCACACCCACCGAAGGCCAGGCCGAGTACCCACGCAGAGACGTCGCGCATGCAGAAACCAGCACCCGAGGGCGTCGGTTACGGGGTGTCAGCATGCCAATCTTTTGATCACTCATCGTAGTGGACCGCCCCTCGGGGCAGAACTCCGAGTCGACGACAAGCGTTCCCTTCCGACAGACACACTCCGTCTGAAGGGACACCGATGGGCAAGCTCTTAGCAGCCCGGATCCTCGCCACTCTCGCCACGACGGTCGGACTGGCCCTCTCACCTCCCGCCAAAGCGCACGCCGGGGCGATCGGCTCGACACCCGTCACCGGCTTCGACTATCAAGTCGGCGGCGTCACCATGAAGGTTCCGACGGGCTGCATGTTCACTCACATCGTCCGCGGCGAAGGCAAGAAGATCACGTACCAGAATGCCGGCGTCGACTGCGGTTTCGTAGGGGCCCTGAACGCAGGCTTCTGCAACTGGCGCATCGACTTCACCTACGCGGACACCGACAACAAGATCTACCGCACGTCACGAGGCAAGACGCACACGGAGTGCGAGATTCACCCGATGCGTGACAACTCGCCTCAGACACTGCCTCGTTACGGCAAGACGTGCGCTCACATCAGCGTCAACGGTGTGCGCCGGGTCAGTCAGTGCCACCACATCACGAAGTGAGCCGAACATGACCCCCCAGCCCCCACCCGACGATGCCACCTGGGAAGCCAAGCGCCGCCGCACCGGCCTGGCCGCCTTCCTGGTCGCCACAGCACTGTCCTTCGCGTTCTTCGCCTTCTTCCCAGGCCTCCCCCACGTCATCGACTGGGGCGCGATCGTCACCTCGCTCGCCGTGGGCGGCCTGGCCCGCTGGGCATGGCAGTCCCACCTGTCGAGGAGGCACGCCCCTCACCCGCGGAGCTGACCCCACCAGCGCCCGCTCCCGCACTGTTCCCGGGCATGAAAAAGCCCCAGGTCACGGCGAGTGAGTCCTGGGGCTAATCCGAGCCGCCTTCGGGATTCGAACCCGAGACCTACGCATTGCGAGTTGTCCGATCTTGGTCCGCGGACGTCCACTGGCATACGGCTCACGCCTTCCGCCCCTGGTCAGCGCGGGTTCTGGACGCTGACGGACACCGGCGCTCAACTACGGATCTCGCCTCAACCGAGCCCGCAACTGAGACCGGACCGGCCAACGACCGAGGGTCCGGCCCGGCTGCCCTGCAGCCGCAAAGGACCAGGCACGACCGGGGCCGCGACGTCTCCCTCACGGGGCGCCGCGGCCCCCGCGCTCTGCGCTGCGCTCCGATTGGCGGGCCCACCGACCGGGGGTGACGATAGAAATATGAAGTTCCCTCAAAGGAGAACGAGATGGGGCCCGACCAAGCGGTTGACAGCGCAACATTGACACCGAATATGTATGTCACCAACGCGGATGTCCGGCAGAGCACCTGGCACGAGAGCGCATTCCTCGGCTCGCTGTTCGCGGAGTCCTCTTTGGATGACTCCCAGTTCCTCTACGGCAAAGCCCAGCGCACCACGTTCGCCGGCACCGTCCTGGACGGCAGCCGCCTCGTGGGCTGCTCGCTGCGCGACGTGGTCATCGAAAATTGCGACCTCAGGGGTCTGATCATCGACGGCGTGCGCATCGGGGACCTGATCGCACCGGGGGAAGGTGCTCACTGATGTCCACACCCACACCCATGATCTTCATCCACCCCGAGCTGCGTCCGGATCTCGCCAGTACCCACGACGTCGAACCGGTCGGCATCGAGGAGGCCATCCGCGCCGCGGTGGCCCGCGGGGAGCAGGTCGGGGACAAGCAGGACGGCGTGGAACGCCGCTTCCTGGCCGGCGGCCTCGACAAGTCACAGGACTGCACCGGCAAGGAGCAGAGCGAAGGGACCGGCAAGGAGACCTCCGACACGGGCAAGGAAGCAAGCGACCTCCAGTCCAGGGTCGTGTACGGCTCCATGCCAGCCGTGCAGGCCTTCATCCGTCCGATCATGTAGCCCGACGCGGATGATCCTGCTACTGGGGGCCGACCCGGACGATCCCGCGGTGGACTCGTTCGACGGCTATCTGGCACGCCGGTCGATCGCGCATGCGGTCTGCCGCGACCCCGGCCGACTCGCGTTCGCTGTGCGCATGGAGGCCGACGGCCGGACGCGGGTCCGACTGCGTCTGCCCGGGCACGGCACGCTGCACGGCGACGAGGTGGCGGTGTTCGTCCGGAACCCGTGTGCGCTCGTGCCGGCCGGCCGGGACGGCCCGGACGCCCGCTTCGCCGCCGACGAGTACCGCGCCGCACTGTGGTCCCTGTGCGCCTTCCTCCCGAACGTCGTCAACCGACCGGGCCCGCAGGCATGGCCCGACGACCCCGAGCTGCGTCGCCGTCTCGAACCGTCGATGGTGCTCCGGGAGTGCTGGACGACCGACTGCCGAAAGCTGCTCGACGGGTGGGCACGCCGCGCGTCACCCGAGCTCCACGTGGAGGACCTGCTGACTCACGAGCGGCGGGCCGTCACCGAAGCTGGCGCTCTCGGCCCGGGAAGCACCGGGGGCCCGGGGACCACCGCACATCTCCGCGCCTTGTTCGCACCGTCCAGTGAGTACGTCATCGAGTTGTGCGTGGGGCACCGGTCCTTCACCGTCCTCAATGAGCCTTGTGTGGACGTGGGCGCCGAGCCGTACCGGAAGCTCATAAGCGACCTCACCGCTGCCCTGCACGAACAGGGCACCCGCTTCTTCGCCGTCGCCCTGGTCGCCGACGAACGGCACCAGCTCTCCGTGAGCCGCATCCTGCCCGTCCCGCCGTTCGCGTGGTACCGGGACATCTCCGACGCAGTGCACGAGCAGCTCTGCGCCGAACTCGGCCACGGTCCGGAGGCGGAGACGGAGGACGTCCGATGACCGTTCTCATCATCGGTTCACCCCATGACCGCACGATCGTGCACACCGTCCGCAGCGCACGGCACCAGGGCGTCCCCTGCCTCTTCTTCGACAGCGTCATGTTCATGCGCTCTGGCACGTACTGGTGGGACGCCCGGAGCCGATGCGGACGCTTGAGCAACGGAGCGCTGACCGTGGACCTGCCCGACGCCGGGATCACCGGGATCTACGCTCGGCTGATCGATGCCGTCGACAGTTTCGACGGTCCGGACCGTGCGCCCGCCGCAGCACGCCTCAGGGCGCTCACGGAGGTCCTCGCGTCCGTGGACACGCTCGTCGTCAATCGCCCCGGCTCCGACATGAGCAACTGGGCGAAGGCGTACCACCTCGGTCTGCTCAGCCGGTGCGGCTTCCGGGTGCCGGCGTCGCTGCTCACCAACGACGAGGGGGAGGCGCATGCATTCCTGCGTGCGCTGCCGGAGGCCGTTTACAAGGGCGCCAGCGGTGAGAAGACGGTGGCGTCGGCCTTCGAACCCGGCCAGGTCGCGGAGCTGGGGCTGCTGCCCCACAGCCCGGTGCTGTTCCAGGAGCGCGTGCGTGGTGCGGATGTCCGTACCCACCTGGTCGGCACTGAGCACATATCCGAGCGGATCGAATGCGAGGGCGTCAACTACCAGTACTGCCAGGGCGTCAAGACGTTCACCCCGGCCCGGGTGTCCGACGACATCGCCGAACACTGCCTGGCATACCGGGATTTGAGCGGTCTGGCCTTCGTCGGGTTCGACTTCATGGTGGGGGACGACGGCGTCTACACGGTCCTGGAAGCCAACCCGATGCCAGGCTACGACGGGTACGACCGGCGCTTGGGGTTGCGCATCTCCCACGCACTGCTCGACCTGTTGCAGAGTCGGGACGGCGCTGAGGCCGCTGGCTGACGAAGCCCCCGGCTGGGCTGGGGGCTTAGGCCGTCGCTTCCGGACCTTGGCCCGGCACCGCACCTCGCCGCGTTGTCGGGCCCGCCCAGTACGTCCAGTAACCGGGCGACCCTCCGCCTTGTGATGCACTCGACATCCGGAGGAAGGCTCGAAGAGCCGAGACGGAGTGAGCGCAGCGAACACAGTGGCACCGTACGAAGCGGGCTTAACCGGCGAGATACGAAAGAGACGGCCTAGCTCGGGGCGACCTCCAGGCCGTGTTCCAGGTAGCTGACCCGCCCCTCGGCGCGAGCTACCGCCGCAGCCCTGATGCGCCGGGCCAGACGCGGAATCGTCAGCTCGTCCACCGCGTCGATGGAGTGGTAGGCGTACGCCTTGATCTCGGCGGTCTCCAGCGTGATCGTCTTCTCAAGCTCCGCGCTCAGAGTGCCGCCATCAAAGATGTAGAGCACCTTGTCGCCCTCCGCCTGACTCGGGGCCCAGTCCACGGCGAGCAGGCGGCCGATGGCCGGCGCGATGCCCAGCTCTTCCCGCACCTCTCATGCGCACGCCTGGAGCGGGGACTCGCCGGTCTCGACGTAGCCACCGGGGTAGCTGTGGGAGGAGTGCGGAGACGTGTTCACCCGGGCCGACGGCCGGCCGCTCGATCCACCGGCCGACAGGGAGGAGTTCAAGGAGCTGCTGGAGGAGGCGGGCATCAGCGACCGCCGCCAGCACGACGGGAGCCGTCACACGGCCGGGACGATCCTCAACGAGTTGGGCATCGACATGCCCACCATCATGGAGATCCTTCGGCACACGCAGATCAGCCAGACGAGGCGGTACGTGAAGGGCCGCTCCGAGCTCTCGCGGGAGGCGATGCGCCGGATGGGAGAGGCGTTCATGCCCGGCCCCGATCCGGTGTCTGAGACCAGAACTGAGACCGACAACACCCGGGCCGCCCGCGCACGGCGGCGGCGCAAGATCCGGTAAAAAGCAAAACCCCCAGGTCACGGCGAGTGAGTCCTGGGGGTTCTACAGAGCCGCCTTCGGGATTCGAACCCGAGACCTACGCATTACGAGTTTCCGTACTGTACGGCCGCATAGGGTCGCCATGGGTCGTATCCGCTGGTCACGTCACCTACGGACCCTCCACGACCGCCCCTGATCCGGGGCGAACTGCAACCACGAATGCAACGGCACTGCCACGCGGTCCGCCGCACTCCGCCCAGTCCACACCCCGTGGATACGGCGGCGCCGCCCGGTGTCTCACCACCGAACGGCGCCTTGATCCGAACTTCCTTCTGATCAAGGAGTCCAGACCCATGCATGACCGTACCGCCCTGCCCGACGCCGATACCCGCGTCCTCCTCCAGCAGATCGCCGCTCGCCTCCTCGCCGAGCGCCCCGCCCATCCGATGCGGGAGAGCATCCGTACCGCCCTCGCCCTCAGCTTCGCGACCCGGCGCCACGGGTACGGCACCGACCGCGCCGCCCGCGCGGAGGAGCTCCTCCTCGCCTTCGCGCCGCCGGTCGAGGCGGGCACCACCCGCAAGCAGTACGCCGCCGAGCTCCGCCAGGCCGCGGGCGGTGACCAGTGACCGGGGCCCGCACCGTGACGGTGCAGACCCTGGACCACGGGCCGGTCACCGTGCCCGAGCCGGAGTGGTGCACCGGGCACCCGGACGGCGTGCCGGCGGAGTACCGAGACGACGTCCACCACACCGGCCCCGAGCACGTCATCGACTACGGTGCGCAGGCCGTCCTGTCCGCCGAGCTCGTCGAGTACCCCTTCGGCCTCCGCCCGGTCCCGCCCAGCGTCCACGTCGAGATCCTCATCCCGGCCGCCACGCTGGACCCGGCCGCCCTCGACGGGCTCGCCGTGATCCTGGCCGAGCAGGCGGCCGAGCTCCGCCGGCTGGCCTGGCGCCTGGCCGCACTCCGTGCCGGGGGTGCCTGGTGACCACTCCACCGAAGGCCGGCGGGCGCATGTCCGTCCGCGTCGATGACACCCTGTCCGACGACCTCGCGATCGTCATGCGGACCGGTATGACGGCGTCCGACGCGGTCCGCTACGCGGTCGCGTTCCTCGCGCACGGGTACGCGTGGGTGTGGCAGTCCGGGCTCTACCCGGACGGCGTCGCACCTGCGCGTATGGCGGTCCGCGTGCCCGCGTATGACGGCGATCCGACGGCCCCGGCCGCGCGTATGACGGACAGCCCCGGAGCGGCGTAGCCGTGCTCCTCGTCGCGTTCTTCGCGGCGGCAGCGGTCGGTGGGTTCGCGGGGCTCTGCCTCGCGGGCCCGCCCCGCGCCCGCGACACCTACGCCCTGCCGGTGCTCGGCACCGCCGTGTTCATCCTCCTGCTCGCCGCGTTCGGCGCGGCCCTCCTCTGGGGACCCTCGTGAACCTGCCCGTGTACTCCGTCGTGTCGCTCGGCGGCGTGACCGTCGGCCTGTCCCTGCTCGGCTGGGAGCTCACCCGCTGGTGGCCCGGCTCCAAGCAGGCCTTGAAGCCCAAGCACCTCCTCAAGCTCGTCCCGTTCTTCACGGTGTGGCTGTACGGGATGCTGCTCATCCTGTCCGCCGGCGGCCTCCTCGGCGGCGGCGCGGACTGGTCCCTGTGGGGCTCCTCGGCGATCGGTAACGCGGCCCTGGCGTACGGCGTCGGTGGCGGCACCCCGAACGTGACCCGCGGCTCGAACCTGATCCTCACCGACGGCGGACACGCGGTCGTCGTCATCGCGACCGTGGTCCTGATCGCCGTGTGGACGAAGCGCCGCGGCTTCAACTGGATGGTGCTCCGCGCCCTCGTCTCGGGAATCAGCCTCGGCCTCGCCTCCGGCGTCGCCGGGATCGCCGGGTACGTCCTGTCTCCGCTCGTCTCCACCCTCGGCGACGCCGTGGTCGGGCTCCTGTGAAGGGCGAGCGGGCGGCCGCGCTCGGCCGGCGCCTGGCGCACGGCAACGGCCTGCTCCTGGAGTCCCCGTCCCGCTGGTTCGACGTGCCCACCCTCGGCGCCCTGACGGTACGGATCGCGGCCCCGGCCGTGACGCTCGTCTTCTACGGACTCCTCCTCGGCCGAGCCCCGCAGTTCATCTACGCCGTGCCCGTCGCGTGGCTCGGGGCGGTGTGGTGGATGTCCGATTCGTCGGCCACTCCCCCACCCCTCTCCGAAACCCCTCTCGGCGACGTCTACGCAGGTGAAGTGCTGCGCGTGGATCGCGTCGAGAGGGGCCCGGAAGGGGTTATGTGCACGGTCCATGTGGTTCGGGAGGAGGTGAACCACCCATGATCCGGGCCCTGCTGAGTCTCATCGGCGCCGAGTACTGCGAGCCGTGCGGCTGGTGGTCGAAACCCTTCTGTGGCCACTGACCCGCCGTTCTGCAACTAGGTGCACAAAGGGCCCCCGACGCGTGCGGATCGCGTCGGGGGCCCAGTGCTGCCCGGCCGGCCGTGGTCCGCCGTGACCGCGGACGCGCCGGGAGCTCAGTGGAGGTCGGGCGGGTCCGCCTCCGTGATGCGGCGGCACTTCGGATCGCCCTGGCGGTGCGCGTACTGGTCGGGGCGCACGGCGGAGGCAGAGTGCACGGGGATGGTCTCGTAGTCGGTGGCGCGGATCGTCCGGTCACAGCGGCAGCAGATACGCATCAGGTCTCCTCAGGTTCGGGGCAGCACCACACTTCGACGTCCAGCACGTGTGCCCCGTGCCGGCCGCGTAAGTGGCCGCGGGAGACGGCGCCGACCGTGAGGGGCTTGCCGCAGGCGACGCAGGCCCGGCCGGAGGACCGCTCCCAAGGGAGGCCGTACACCTCGGGGAGCGGTGCGGTGGTGCACGTAGGGGCCGTCACGGGTGGTCCCGGGGCGGGAGAGGCGCGAGCCTCCAGCGGGGCTGCAAGCCGCGTTGCTCGCGGCAGGGGGCGCAGGCGTAGAGGACCACTGGGGGCCCGGACGAGCGGCCCGCGAACTGGACCGGCCGCGCGGTCTCAGATGATCCAACGTGCCAGTGGCACCACTGCACGGGGCTGGTCTCGGCGCCCGTGGCGCCCGCGTCTGTCGCCATGACCAGCACCGTAGGAAGCCGTGGGACAGGCCGTCCGACCGATTGCGCCGGATTGCGCGGACTGTCTGCGCGTTGGCGCCAGTTGCTCACACTGGCGCGAGCAGGTGCCGTGCGCGGGCGATGAGCCGGTGAGCCTGCGGCCCGTACGCGGCGGCCTCGTTGAGCGCGTCCCACACCCGTCCGTAGAGGGCGAGGTCGTCGGGGGAGTCGAAGGACAGCTCGGTGTTGATGGTCTCGACGATGACGCGCTCCTCGTCGAAGATCCAGAACCCGTGCTTCGGGGTGAGCTCCAGGGGTGCACCGAGCGGGACGATGCCGAGCTCGACGGTGCTCATGCCGATCAGCCCGACGAGGCGGTCGAGCTGGCCGACCATGGTCTCGCGCGGGCACACGAGCGCGTGGAGGGCTCCCTCCCACACCAAGACCCGGAACAGCTTGCCCGCCTCGTACAGCACCTCCTGCCGGCGCATGCGGGCGCCAACGGCGGCCTCGGTGTCGCGCGGGGACTGCATGAGGAGGGCGTTCTTCGTGAACAGGTGCCGGGCGTAGTCCGGGGTCTGGAACAGCCCTGGAATCACGGTGGCTTCGTAGCCTCGCATCGTCGCGGTCTGCTGGTACTCGACGACGTACCGGTCCTGCACGGGCCGGTTGCCCGCGGCGAGCTGGCGGCGCCATGACCGCTGCTGGGACTCCAGGCCCCGGAGACGGCTAGCGAGGTCTCCGGCCTGGTCGGGCGACCCGGCCGCGGCAGCCCATGCGACGAGGTCGTCAGCGGTGGCGGTCTGCTTGCCGTTCTCCAGCCGGGACACCTTCGAGGTCTGCCAACCGAGGCGGGCGGCGAAGTCCTTCCCGTTCACGCCGGCCTCGGCGCGCAGCTCCCGAAGGCGCGCGCCGAGGGCCACCCTCGCGCTCTGAAAGTCCGTGCTCACACGGACGAACGTACCTGCGCCCACACCTCGGCAGTAGGGGCAGCGACGGGCCAGGCCCGGTCACGGGCCCGGCACGCGGCGAGCACCTCGGCCGGGTCGTCGATGACCTCCACCCCGGTCGTGACGTCCTGCTCGTCGATGTGCAGGCGCACCAGGGTCCGGGAGTCGAAGAGCCACAGGTCGTAGTCGGGCAGCTCCAGCCGTACGGCCTCGGACCGAGGCAGTACCCGGATGTCCTCGCCCGCGGCCTCGTTCGCGGCGGCGGCCGCCATCAGGAACCGCTGCCCGTCGGTCGGCGGCTCGTCGATGATCCGGACGCGGGAGAACCGCGCACCCTGCTCGGCCCTCTCGCGGACGTTCACGTTCCACGGGTGCTCGGGTTGCGGCTCGGGCGCGCTGCCGCGCATGAACGCCTGGAAGCGGGCGCCGGCCCGGTCGGTGGCGTACCCGCGGCGGGTCTCCAGCCGGAACGCGGTGTGCTGGAACTCGGCGAAGAGATGGGCGATGTCCTCGAAGGGCACCAGGGCGGGCACGGTCACTCCTTCGGGGCGAAGCGGGTGAGGAGGTCGCGCGGGATGACGACGAACGTCTCATGCTCGCCGACGTCGCGAAGCTGCGAGAGGTGCTCCGGGTCGGTGAGGATGTCGCCCTGGACGACGATGTCGCCGGTTTCGACGACCTCATACAGCGTCGGACAGTTGCCGTACTCGGACGTGGTGCCGATGAATCGCAAGGTCATGGCGGGCTCCGTTCAGGCTGGATGGGAGACCAGCATGCGGCGAAGGCCACTGCTCCGGGGGCCGGTTGCGTGAGATTGCGCCGACGCCGGCCCGGTGGCCCCGTTGCGCGCAACGCAGATGCGCCCGGCCCCTCTGCACGAGGGGCCGGGCGCGTGTTGCTCGGTGATCAGCCCTCAGCCGACTGCCGCAGTGCGTCAGCCAGGCCCGGGACGTCCGCTTGCAGTCGCTCGATGACGTGCTCGAAGGGGGCGTTGAAGACCTCCCGCGCCTCGGCAGCCAGAGACCGGTCACCGTTCAGGGCCAGCGCCAGGACGGCGGCAGCCATGCGGCCAGGCCGGACGGCGGCAGCGGTGCCCTCGCCCAGGACAGTGACGTGGGCGGGGTACGCCTGCCCACGAAAGCCGTAGGCACCCGACGGCCACGCGTCTTCCGCAGTGGTCCGGATCGGGACACCACGGCCCTGCGCCAGCTCGGCCTGGCCTGCGGCCGCAACCGCGGCCCTGGCCACGCTCTTCATCTCGTCATTGATCTGGACGGCCTGCTCGGCCACCTCGTGGATCCGCGCGGTGCGGGTGGAGGTGACGTCGACGAGGTGCTTCAGCGCCTCCACGGCGGCCTTGGCAGCGTCGTGCAGGGGCTGCATGTCGTCCGTTGAGATCAGCTTGCGGGCGGCGGCCGCGATGGCCTTCGCGCGGGCGTCGCGGTCGGTGTTCTCGGCGGCGACGAGTTTGCGTTCCGCGGCCTCGACCCGGAGGCCGGCGAGCTCGGCGAGCTGCCGTTGGGCGAGGATCTGCTCCCCGGTGACCTTCTCGTCGCCCTCACGGACGCGCTCGGCCAGGGCGGCGACGAGGGTACGGGCCTGCTGGGCCTCGGTACGGGCGGTGGCCAGGGCGGTGCGGGCTTCAGCGGGGGTCATCACGCCGCCTCCGGTCCAGTGCCCTGCGCGGCCACGTGGTGTGCCACGCGGGCCTTCCGCATTGGTGAGAGGGAGTCCCACCCCGGGGTGCCGTACAGCGCGGCGTCACGCTCCAGGCCGGCGGTGTACTGCTCGCGCTCGGGGGCTTCCTTGGCTTCTGCGGCGGCCTGCTGCTCGGCAAGGAGTCCGCCGATCGCGCCCAGCAGATCAGGCCGGCGGTGTTGGTCCTGGCTTCCCATGTTCTTGCCTTCCGTACCGGTGATCGTCGAGGGCGGCGGCCTCGACGACCCAGCCGCCCGAGAGGCGCTGAGCGGGGAGTGCTCCAGAGCGGCAGAGGCGGCGGAAGTAGCTGCGGGTACACCCGAGCAACTTCGCTGCCTCTGCCGCGCCAAGGAGGTGCCCATGCCTCTCGTGGTCCACGGTGCGGGAGTCGGCAGATGGGGTTCCGGATGCGGTACCAGGGCCCTGGGCGCCCGCGTTCAGCGCCCGCAGCAGCGCCCGGGCCTCCGGGGACAGTGCGCCCCCGCTCTTCTGTGTCTGGTCCGCGATGTAGTGCATCAGAGCGGTGAACGTGGTGGCCGTGAGTCGGGCCGGTACGACGACCGAGCCGTCGGGCAAGACCCGCGGCCCGTCAGGCGCTGGCACGGCCGGTCCGGGCGGCGACCTGGGCTTTGAAGCGCTCCATCTGCGCTGCGTGGCGCGCGTACGCGGCCTGATTGCGGGGTGACTGCTCCTCGGCCTTGGCGGCGGTGTCAGCGATCCGGTTGAGGGTGTCGACGGCCTCGGCGAGGAGGGCGCCGAGGGTGTCCTCGACGGCCGTGCGGTCGTCGCCGATGTGCCGTTGGGCCTCGCGGCCGAGGCGGGCGAACTGGTGGCGCATGCGGGCGTTCGCGGTGTCGAGTTCGGGCCGGCGGGGGTAGGGCGGGGTCTTGGGGGTGGGCATGTCGGGGGTCCGTTCCGTGTGTGTAGACGTACATGCGAAGAGCGTGGTGAACCGGATCGGCGCGGCCGGGCCTCGCGCGCACGCGCGAGACGGAAGCCGCCGCGATCGGACGTGGTCGTCGGTCAGCTCGGGCACCAGTCGCCATTTCCGGGGTCGTGGTTGGGGCGGTAGACGATGTGTCGGCGCCACTCCTTGAAGCTCTCGGGGGTGAGGAGGATGGGCGGTTGGTGCATGCCGCCGTTGACGTACGGCAGGAGGATGAGGTCGCCGTTGTGGTCGGTGCTGGCGTACCAGGCGATGACGGGGTCGAGGCCGATTTCGTGGTCAACGGTTTCGTGGACGTACCAGCCGGGGGCGGCGGGGATGAGGTCGGTCATGTGGGTCTCCTGATGTCTGCGGTCCCTGGGCTGTCCCCTGTCCCCTCCCTAGACAGAGGGGGGGAGGGGACAGGTGCCAGGAACCGCCGGGGGAACAGGCGGGTACAGCAGGGAGGACAGGTTTGACCTGTGGCTTTATCCAGTTCGGGGACAGGTTGGGACAGGTGTTAGGACAGGCCCGATAGTCGATTCGGAAGGGGACAGCTTTTCTAGGACAACTCGGACTCTTGTCGTGCTGCCTTGACGCGCTTCACCACCTCGGCCATCGGAGTGCTTCCGCCAGGTAGTGGGATCTGGTGGCGGTCCGCCCACCTCTTGAGTGCCTCGCGGCCGAGACCTCCGGGGACGCCGGCGGTCAGGAGGTGGTCTACGTAGCTCTGGATCACCTGGTCCTGCTGCCGGACGGCCCCGGGGTCCGCGGGCTCATGTCGGGTCTGGCCTGGGAGCCAGAAGCCCTCAGGGCCCTTCCGGCCGCGCCGGATGATGCTCATGAGGTCGCGGCCGATGCCGGTGCGGGTGTGGGTTCGCTTCATCCGAATCGACGTCGCCATGGTCTCGATGCCGTTCTCGGTGCTGGAGGTCTCGTCGGTGCGGGTCATCTCCCATACGTGGTCCACGTCTTGGGACTTCGCCGATGAGCCGCGGCTTCCCTTCTCTGCGTCCTTGCCCATGTGGTCGAGGCGGACGCCGGCGATCCCGCGGTCCTTCAGCGGGGCGTGGACGCGCCGGTAGAGGCTGAGCCAGGTGTCGGAGTCGTTCTCCTTGCCCTCGATGAACCGCGAGACGGTGTCGAGGACGACGATGTCGGGGTTGCTTTCGTCCACGATGGCCATGAGTTCGGCGACCGCGAGCGGTGCGGTGTCGAGCCCGCCGGAGAACTTGGGGAACCGGCGGTAGTCGAAGCGTTCTTGCAGCTCGACCGGCTTCGCACCGAAGGCTTCCATGCGGGTGACGATGTCCCGGAGGCTGTTCTCCCGGTCGAAGTACAGGACCCGGAGCGGCTCTCGGCGTTCGTCCCCCAGAAACGTCCGGCCGGTAACGCACCGCCAGAGCCAGTCGTGCAGGAAGAGCGTCTTGCCGACCTTGCCGTCCCCGACCACGGCGACCTGCTGGCCGCGTTCCATGAACCGGCCGGGGAGGTAGTCGATCTGACTGAAGTCGGTGGCGAACGCCTCGTACCAGTCGAGCCGCGGAGAGCGCTCCTGTGCCCCTGTCGTGGTGGCGGGTTCACCGTTGGGCAGGATGAGCCCGCTGGGCTGCTCGTTGCCGACGTGGGGAAGCCACAGGGGCCCGTTGCTCATGCGTTCACCGCCGATCCAGCTGTGAAGGGAATCGGGGCCCAGACCTCGACGAACTCGGGGTCCTTGTGGCCGGCGGCGAAGTGGTCGTGGGCGTCCTTGCCCGTGCGGGCCTGAACGACGTAGACAGACCGTGCAATGCCCCGCAGGGTCTCGACGACGGCCTTCGCGTGCTGCTCGCCCTTGTCGTCCCGGTCGGCGACGATCGTGACGTCGGCTCCGTGGAGGTAGGCGGCGTGCTCGGCCGTCCACTTTCCGGCGCCCGCCGCGTTGCAGGTGGCGGCGAGACCGTGTTCCACGAGCGCGTGGACGTCCTTCTCGCCCTCGGCGATCCAGACGACCCGGTCCTCCTCCTTGGCCGCGAGGAGCTCGGGGAGGCGGTACGGGACGAGCGGCACCAGCCTGTTGCCGTGCTCGTCGTTCAGGGACCAGCGGCGCCCGGACCGGGTGGAGGGATCGGGGCGCCACTGCGCGAAGTCCTTGTGGTCGCATCGGGTGACGCCGTGGACAACGGTCCCATTGGTCGCCCGATACAGGTACTGGGCGACCCGCTGGTGTCCGTGCCGGGCACACGGAAGCCAGGTGTCGTCGGCCGGCCGCTCGCCCTCGGGGAGGGGCTCGTCGAAGAGGTCCGCCTCCGTCCAGCCGATGGAGGCTAGGAAGTCGGCATTGCCCTGGCACTTATGGCACCAGACGACGACGCCGCCGTTGTCGCCGCGCCGGATGGCGACGGTGTGGTCGGAGTCGCCCTCGTGACAGCGACCGCGGGTTCGTAGTGCCCCACCCTGGTAGCGCGCGGGTTCGCCGATGTCGCGGAGGCGGTCCGCCAATCGGTTGAAAGCGATCACGTGCGGGGCTCCTGCTTGCTCTGTACGACGTCCTCGCCGAGGGCGGTGATGTCGGAGGCCCACTTGCGCGCGGCCGCGCGTACGGCGCGGGCGGAGGGCTGTTCTTCGAGGTGGGCTCGGATTGATCCGAGGGTGAGTTCGCGGCGCGCGCGTTCGGCGCGAGCACGGATCAGGAACTCGTCGGTGTACGGGGCCGGTGGCCAGTCGCCGCCGGGCACGCCCGAAGGCCCCGCCACATCTGCGGCGGGGCGATCGGTCGTGCGGGTGGTCGTCACCGGCCGGTCTCTGCGGTGGCCACGAGGGCCTCGACGTGGTCGAGGTGGGCGCGGAGCTCGGCGATCCGTAGGCGGGCCTCGTCCGGGGTGAGGTCGAGGTCGAGGAGGCCGACGGTCACTGTGCCGGAGAAGTCGATCAGCCCGAAGGGGAGGACCGGGTTGCCGTAGTGGTCCGGGCTAGGGGCCGCAATGTGCTCCGAGAAGTGCTCGAAGTGGTCGCCGGTTTCCGTGCACCAGACGTAGCGGGTGCACGGCTCCTTCGAGGCCCGCACCTCTGCGAGCGCCGCCTGGACCTCGGCGAGGACGGCGGGCGAGTCGCCGGCCGCCCGGATCCTCTCCGCGATGAGGTCGAGGAAGGCGACGTAGTTCCCATCCTGGCCTTCCGCGGCCTCCTCGATACCGTCCAGGACGCGGGCGGCACGGGCAGTCAGGGGCGGCGTGACCGGGGGGAGCTCGGCGAGGAGGGGGTGCGCCTTGCCGGTCGGCGCGGTGGCCGCGGCGAGCGCACTGGCGATGTTGGTGGTGGACGTGGCAGTCTTCATTTGAAGCCCTTCCACGGCCGCGCGGGATTCGGAGTCCCACATGCGCGGCCGTTTGGCTGTTCAGGACTGGACGGTGAGGTGCGCTTCGACAGGCGGCGTCGGGACGGGAATCCCGGCGCCGTCGCCGTTCTGCTCGGCGTCGAGACGCTGCACGAACTCGTGAAGCGCCTCCGCTGGAACACGGCGCGAGTGGCCGATCTTGATGCTGCGCAACTGGCCGGAGCCGATGAGCGCCTTAGCAGTGGTGAGGCCAACGCCGAGCTGCTGCGCTACCTCGTCGGTCGGATACAGGATTCGAGCAGGGACCCGAGTCGGGGTCATGCGATCTCCATGCGCTTTGGCTGGCCAGCACCTCACACCAACCACTTTGGTTGGGCGGCTGACCAGGCTGCACATTCTCAAGGTAGCGCGGTCGCGGGCAGTCGTGCAAGGCCGGGTTGGGCTGCCTGGCTAATTGCGCAACCAGCTACCCACTGGCACTATGAGTGCATGGAGGAGACGAATGAGTGGCGCCTAATCTGCGCTCCCGGTGGCTGGGTACGCGCCACCGATCAGGACATGAAGGTCTACATGCGCCTGAGGGAAACCGGCTCCGGCCCCGCCCCCCGGCTGAACGTGCACACGGTCGTCATGGAGAGCGAGACGCCCATCAGCACGGCCGTGTGGCGGCAGGTCCCCTTCGAGGACATTGAGCGCTTCGCCAACGACCCGCGCGGCATCCTCAACGACCAACCAGGCGGCTGGAATCCTCCCCGCACAGCACTGTTGACTCCCACCGATGTCGAGCCCGTCGCCATCGAGGACCTTGAGCGCCACTTCGGGACCGCTGAGGAGTTGGCGCAACATGACGCGGCGAGCAATCCCGTACCCCACCCCAACGGGCTCTTCCTGACCGACTGGAAGCCGGCCGACCCCGGGGAGCGGCCTGAGCGCCTCGCCCGGCCCGTCGGACGCATCACCGATGACTTCCTGGCCGACCTCGCCCGCTCGTACCAGTGGCTCGTGGCCAAGGGATACACGTCACCCTCGACGATGCTGGGCGAGGAGATGCAGACCTCCGTGGGCAACGTGCGCCGCTGGGTCTCGACGGCGCGAAAGAAGGGACTGCTGCCCCCCGGGCGTCCGGGGCGCGCAGGGTGAGCGGCCGGCGGAGCAACGGCGAGAGCAGCGTCTACTTCTCCGAGGCTGACGGCCGGTGGCATGGCTGGGTCACGGTCGGCACGAAGCCCAACGGGGCTCCGGACCGGCGCCACCGGCAGGGCTCCGAGGAGGCCGACGTGCGCCGCAAGGTGAAGGAGCTGGAAAAGCTCCGCGACGCGGGCAAGACCCGGAAGGCTGGCAAGGCGCCGATGGTTGAGCAGTGGCTCACCACGTGGATGGACACGGCCTGCGCCCGCAAGGTGGCCGACGGCACGATGGCCCCGCGGACCCTGGACGACTACCGGTCGAAGTGCCGCCTGTACCTGTTCCCGGGGATCGGGAAGCACCGCGTCGACAAGCTCGCGGCCGAGCACCTGGACGCGATGTACCTCGACTTGCTCCGCCGCGGACTGGCCAGCGGAACCGTACTCAAGGTCCACCGGATCATCTCCCGCGCCCTCAAGGTCGCCATGCAGCGCGACATCGTCCACCGAAACGTGGCGACGCTCGTCGAGCCGCCCCAGCCGTCCGAGGTGGAGATCGAGCCGTACGGCCAGGCCGAGGCTCGGGCCCTACTCACCGAAGCGGGGGGCCGTCGCAACGGCGCGCGATGGTCCGTCGCCCTGGCGATCGGCCTGCGGCAGGGCGAGGCGCTGGGCCTGCGGTGGAAGTACCTGGACCTGGACACCGGCGCGATGAAGGTCTGGTGGCAGCTCCAGCGCCTCACGTGGCAGCACGGATGCGAGGACGCACACGCCTGCGGCGCCAAGCACCACCGGAAGGGCTGCAAGGCCACCTGCCAGCAGCACAAGCGCCTGAAGAACGGCTGCCCGAAGCCGTGCCCGAAGGGCTGCACAGCGCACGCCAAGACCTGCCCGGAACGCACGGGCGGGGGGCTGGTGTTCCGGGAGCCGAAGGGCAAGAACAAGCGCATCGTGACGATCCCGCCGCCCCTGATTCCGGTACTCCGAGCGCAGCGCAAGGCGCAGCTTGAGGAGCGCTTGGCGGCGGGCCAGCTGTGGGAGGAGAACGACTTGGTGTTCTGCCAGGAGAACGGGCGGCCGATCGACCCGCGGCAGGACTGGGACGAGTTCAAGGACATCCTTGCGGCGGCCGGCCTGCGCGACGCCCGAGTCCACGACGGCCGGCACACGGCGGGCACGCTCATGATCGAGTCCGGCATCAGCCCGCGCGTCGTCATGGAGGTGTTGGGCCACTCCTCGATGCGAATGATGGTCCGCTACACCCACGTTGGATCGCCGCTCGCGCAGGACGCGGCGAAGCGGATGGGAGACACCTTGTGGGGGTGAACATCCGTTCTATCGCAACGGGAACTGCAACCAGACCGAATCAAGATCGTCTACCGCTCGACCTAAACGACCTTGGAAAAAGCAAAACCCCCAGGTCACGGCGAGTGAGTCCTGGGGGTTCTACAGAGCCGCCTTCGGGATTCGAACCCGAGACCTACGCATTACGAGCCCCAGACGGTTCCTGTCGGATAGGTTCACGAAGTGCCGTCGTGGGACGGTTTCCGCAGGTCAACGCCCTGTGACGGCGCTTCTCCGTGTCAACCCGTGACGACCGGTTCAGAGCAGTTCGGGCACGCGATGGGCACGCATTGGGCACGCGTTGGGCACTCACCGAATGGGCCCTGACCTGCACAAACGTCACCCTCGAAGCCACACGTTACACCGGACCCCCGGCGCACAAAAGGGGCCGCACGGCTTGCGCCGCGCGGCCCCTCCTCACTTCCTCAGTCCTGCGCCGCCCCGCTCGCGTCGGGCTGCGGGGGACACTTCGAGGCTCGTTCCTGACCGCCCATGGGGGGAAGGGCGTTCAGGACGGCCTCAAGGGCTATGGCCCCGGTGTCCGTGATGTGTCTGTCGTCGAGCAGGATGTCGCGCTTATCAGCGGTGGCACGCCCTGCTGCTGGTGCGGTGTCGTCGAGTCGGGTACGGCGGACGCGGTACAAGATGCCCCCCTCGTGGCATGGCCGAGTACCTTGCTCGAACACATGTCCGAGGCAAGGCCCGATCCACATTAGCGCCCATATCGCCGCAGGTCACGCGACTACGACGCTCCGTGAGACTCCTCAGTGACCGTGATCGTTGCGTCTTCGAGGTCAAGATTCTTGAGCGCCTCTTTAACCAACGGAAGATCTTCGGGCCTTGTTCCAGGCTGGTACGCAACGACGATGGAAACCTTGGGCGTTGACATGCCGAGGATGTCGCCGGCCGTCAGCCCCACCCATTCGGCCGCCGCCGCCTTGCGCACCTCGACGGGATCGAGCCCGGTCGCCGCCGCCACGGCGCCGACGATCCACTTGTCGTGCCGGTAACTCTCGCCGTTCTTGATCTTCGCGAGGGTCGTCCACTGGAGCTTCTTGCCCGTCTCGGGGTCGACTGCCCGCTCGGCCACGCTTCGCAGGGTCGCGCCGGGGACGGCCAGCGCCTCGCGAACCATGTCGGTGAAGGGCGTCAAGCTCTCGCCACCTATGGAGGACACGGGGGTTCTCATCTCCGTTCTTGTCGCAGAACGCGAACGATCTTATCTAAGCAGCCACTACCCCGAAATGCACACCCCGGAACTGCGTTGACGTGCAGATTCAGCCATGACTACGGTTGTTCTTGTTCGAGAACAGCAACAGACAAACAGTCTGTACCGGGCAGCTTGTGCCCGTTGCTGTTCCTGTCCGAGAACACATGGGGGATCTTGTGTCTGTCACCTTCACCGGGCCGCCGCCGCGCAGCCGGAACACCAAGCACGCTCTGATCGCGATGGAGCTCGCCGACCGTCCGGGCGAGTGGGCGATCGTGCAGCGGCTCGCGTCGATCACCCGGGCATCATCGGCCGCGCAGGCCATCCGCAGCGGTCGACTGGCCGCCTACCCCGACGGCGCGTTCGAGGCTGTCGCCCGGTCTGTCGTCGAGCAGGGACGGGTCGAGCACCGGGTCTACGCCCGCTTCGTCGGCGCCGAGCAGTGAGCGCCGCCGGTCCCCGGATCGGCAGTCTCTGCTCGGGGTACGGCGGTCTCGACATGGCCGTGCAGCAGGTGCTCGGCGGATCGGTGGCCTGGCACGTCGAGAACGACGCCAACGCCGCGGCGATCCTCGCGCACCACTGGCCCGAGGTGCCGAACCTCGGCGATCTGACCGCCGCAGACTTCGCCCTGGTCGAGCCCGTCGACATCCTCACCGCCGGGTTTCCGTGCCAGGACGTGAGCGAGGCCGGCCTCGGCGCCGGCATCGCCGCCGGTACGCGGTCCGGCCTGTGGCTGCACGTCGCCCGCGCTATCCAGTCCCTACGCCCTTCCCTGGTGGTGATCGAGAATGTCCGCGGACTCCTCTCCGCGCCGGCCCATAGCGACATGGAACGCTGCGCGTGGTGCGTGGGAGACGGAAGCGGTAAGCCTGCTGTGCGCGCACTCGGCGCTGTACTCGCAGACCTGGCCCGCCTCGGGTTCGATGCGGAGTGGGCGTGCGTACGCGCATCGGAGATCGGCGCTCCCCACCGCCGAGAGCGCGTGTTCGTCGTCGCGTGGCCCGCTGCTGAAGACCCCGACCTCGAACCTTGCTTCGAACGGGGGCTCGCAGCATCCGGACAAGCGGCGCGCGGGTGGTCATGGGCCGACGCTCGCCGACGAGGTCGAGCACCTGCTGCCGACACCCTCGGCATCGGGCCACGACGACGGGAAGGCCCCGGAAGTCTGGCGGGCGCGGCGGGAACGGATGCGGGCGAAGCACCGGAACGGCATCGGGGCCCCTCCCCTGCCGCTGCTGGTGACGATGCTCCCCTCGACTGGGGGATCTACCGCGGCGCCGTCGAGCGGTGGGAACGCCTCACCCGCTCCGCTCCCCGGGCAGTTGACGATCGCCGTCGCCTCGACCCGCCGTTCGTCGAGTGGATGCACGGACTCGACGCCGGACACGTGACCGGCGTTCCGGGCCTCGGCCGCAACGCGCAGTTGCGCGCCCTGGGGAACGGCGTCGTCGTCCGGCAGGCCGAGGCAGCGCTGCGCCTGCTCCTCGACCGCGCAGGTCTGGCGCCTGCCGCATGATCTGCGGTTTCTGGGACGGCGCCGCCCGTTCCTACTGCCGCGCCACAGGTACCCGCCGCTACGTCGTCGGCGACCGCTGCCCGCTTCACACACCTGCCGCCCTTGCCGGGCGCCCCGAACCGCCCGGCGACCCAAATCCCGTAAGGAGACGAACCCTTGAGCCTCGCCGCAACGGATTGGGTATGGACCCGGTCCCGCGCCCGAGGCGCCGCTCGTCTGGTCCTGCTCGCCGTAGCTGACCGCGCCGGCGCCGACGGCGTCGCCTACGCCGGTACGGCCGCGCTCATGCAGCGGACCCGGGCCGCCCGCTCCACCGTCCGCCATGCGGTCGACGCCCTGCTCGCCTCGGGTGAGCTCGCCGTCGTCGAGGGCCGGACCGGGCCCGGCGGAGAGACGGTCTACCGTCTGCCGCTCCTCGATGAGAGGGGGGCCGAGGATCGCCCCGGACCGGATTTCGACCCGGGCCGGGAATCGGCCCCCGGGGGGCCGGTGAGCGGCCCCGGGGAGGGCCGGACATCGGCCCCGGGGGGACCGGCCACCGGCCCTGGGGAGGGCCGCAGGCCGGCCCCCGGGGGGCCGGATATCGGCCCCCAGAACGTACTACCTACTTACTCACCACAAGAGCAGCAGCCGCGCGCGAGCTCGGCGGCGCTCATTCCCGAATTGCGCCCGCTCGACGATGCCCTCGCCGCGGCCTCGGTCACCGTCAGGTGGTCGCTCGGCCTCGGGGAGCAGCGCGACGTCTACCGGCTGACGCAGCAGCACGGCGTCGAGGCTCTGGTCGACCTCGCCGCCCGCCGCACCGTCCCGGGCGAGGCCCCGAAAGCGGCCCGCTACTGGCTCAAGGTCTGGTCCGACCTCGACCGCCCGTCGAGCAGCCCGTCGAGGGCATCGTCGACCGCCGCCTACGCCGACAACTTGGCCGCCGGCCTCGCCCTGATCACCGCACAGAAGGAGCGCACCCCATGAACGAGCAGCAGATCGCCGCCCTGTTGGCGTTCGCCGGCACGCTCGATTCCCGCGTGCGCCGTGCCCTCGCCGATCCGCAGCAGTCCGCCCGCACCATCTCGGAGTGGACCGCCGCCGTCGCCGACGTCCCGGCAGCCATGCCGGACGTGGCATGGGACGCCGCCCGCGCGACCCGCCGCTACTACGAACAGCGCGGCGGCGACCGCTCGGCGCAGTACCGCCCAATCGAGCCGCACGACCTGCTCGCCGCATGGGGACCGTTCCGGACCGAGCTCATGAACCGGCACACCGACCCCGTTCCGAACGTCGACCCCGACGACCCGAAGGCTTGGCGGGCCGAATTGCTCGGAACCCGGGCCGCGGTGGCGACCGGACATACCGCCCCTTCGCACCACCGTCCCGAGATCGACCCCGCCGGGCAGAAACGTCTCGCCGCGCTCATGTCCGGGGTGGGCACGGGCCCGCGCCGGTACATGCCCGCGCATGTCGCCGCCGAGCTGCGCCCGTTCCGGAAGGCTCGGGCCCACCGCGAGCAGCTCGTCGCCGAGGGCATCCCCGACCCGCTCGGGGTGAAGTGCCCCTACTGTCTCGCCGCCATCGACGAGCAGTGCCGGAGCAGCTTCCGCAACAGGGGCAAGGGCCGGCGCCCGTTGACCGGCGTCCACCCCTCCCGCGTCGATGCGCTGGTCGCTCACCTCGGGGTCGACGAGCAGGGCGAGGCCGAGCAGATCAGGCTCGCACGGATCATGTGCCAACCGCCCGCACCTCGACGGGACGGCCGGGCCCGGCACACCAGCGGCGGGGGCGAGGTCCGATGATCCCCGCCGCCGCCCGAGCTGTGATCGCCGCGCACCTGACCGACGAGCTCGACGTGCAGCCGCACCTCGCGACCGCCGTCGTTGCCGCACTCGCCGACCGCCTCGCCATCGAGGGATGGCACATGACCGACCAATTCCCACTGGTTCGAGGTGTTCACGATGTCCATCAACAGCACCTCGAAGGCGCGCGACCGGTCGCGCCTCGCGCGCGGGAGACCCCGCGCGCTCGGCGCTCCCTCGACCGGTTGCTCGGCCGTGCCCGAACAAACGAGGGGAACACCCCATGACCTCGGCGCTGCTCGCCCTCGCCGTCGTGCTCGCCCTCGCGCTCGGCTCGTCCCTGGCCTACATGGTCCGGATCGACGACCGCCTCGACCGCGAGCTGCGCCGCCTCGGCCGCACCACCTGCTCGACCACCTGTACCGCCTGCTCGACGACCCGCCGAGCCGAGAACGGAGAGACCTCATGAACGACACCACCCGTACCCGGTCCCGGCGGGGCCGGACCGCCGCCCGAGAGGGCGTGCGCGAGCAGCGGCGGGCGGCGCTGCGGCTGTTGCTCGCTCGCGCCGACCGAGGCGCTCTCACCCCGGGGGACGCGGCCCAACTCCGCGCCCTGGCCGAGGCCGAGATCGCCGAGTGCGAGCGCTTCCGGCAGTCCGCCGGCGGGCAGCAGACGGCGGCGCTCAAGCTGCGCCACCGCATCGACGCCGCCGAACAAGCCATGCAGGAGATCGAGGCCGAGCGCGACCAGTACGCCGCCGAGGCCGATGCGCTGCGCACCACCAAGGGGGACCAGTGAGTTACGCACAGGCTGTGGGCGAGACCGTGCGCGCCCTGCGGGTGATCCGGGGCCGGTGGGCCGACCTGCTGCTCGCGATCGGGACACCGCCGGCGGATCACTGGCCGCCGCGGCAGCTCGCGCACACCATGCGCGACGACGACGAGCTGCTCGTCGAGGACCGGGCGCCGCTCGTGCTGCGCGAGCACCCCGCCCCGCTCAACCTCGGCGCGCTCGACGCCGGGCGGGCCGTCGAGCGCCTGATCTTCGATCTCGCCGACACCCTCGCCGCCGCCGTCCAGCGCACCGAGCAGGGCGACCCTCGGGCGTGGCTGAGTACGGACCCGGGCGCACCCGACAGCCACCGTGCGGCGGGCAGCAGGCGGCACGGGCTGCACTTCGCGTGCGTGTGGGTCGAGGGCCGGGTGCTCGATGAGGACACCGCCCCCGAGGCCGAGCTCGACGGAGCGATCAGCGCCCCGCCGTACGAGGTGCTGCCGCTCTACCTGCTGCACGAAGCGCGGCGTACCGCTCGGATCGCCGAGGCCCGGGTGCTGCGCGCACTTGGCCTCGACCGGCGCGAGACCCCGCTGCCCGAGCCGTGCCCGTGGTGCGAGGGCGAGCTCATCCTGCACAGTGCGCCCGACGGGCCGCCGAGCGTCACCTGCTCGGGCGCGCGGGACTGCTCGGCCCCCGTCCCCCTCGACGGCGCCGAGCGGGCGCGGGTGTGGGAGTGGGACGACCTCCCCGAGCTGATCGCCGCGCTCGGGGTGGACATCGCCGCCACGGCGTAGCGGTTGGTGGGGGCCGGCTCACCCGGCCCCCACCATCACGACTTGATAACGCCGCGTGCAAACCTGCCCCACCGCCCCCCAGTTGGCGCGACAGTTCACCACATAGCGGGATCTCTTGGCCTCGCTCGGCCTCATTTTACTTAGTTTAGCTAAGTAAATATTTAGGTCTGCACTCGTGCACTGAACTTCCCGGAAGGATTAAGTAATGAGGAATCGTTATTGGGGGCGGGTAATTCGCGAGGCGCTGCAAAGCGGCGACGGCACCCTGCGGCTTGTCTTCCTGCTGGGCTTTACCGCGGCATCGGCCGCGGCGCTGCTGTTCGCGGCGCGCGTCGTCGGGCTCCTGTAGCCGGACCCGGGCGGGATGATGCACCACCTGCACTGAGGTTGCATTGTTATCCGTTCGTGACCTAGTGTGGGGAGCGCCCCCGGCGTGCCCGGAAACAAGCACTGCACTCACGCCCCGCCACCATCCCCCCGGTGGCGGGGCGTTGGCATGTCCGGGAGGTGATCCCGTGGCCGAGCCGATCACGGACGCCGACCGCAAGGCGGTGCGCCGACTGCACTCCGAAGGCAAGTCCCGCAACGCCATCGCCCGAGAAACCGGGCGCAGCGCCGCCACCGTCTCGAAGATCGCCGCTGAGCAGGGCCTCGCGTTCAGCGGCGGGGCCCGGGTGGCCGCCGCCACGCAGGCCCGTACCGCCGACTCCGCCGCCCGGCGCGAGCGCCTCGCCGACGACGCCCTCGACGGCGCTCTCGCTCAGGTCGAGCGGGTCGTCGAGGCGGAGTCCGCCCGGGACGCACGCGACTACGCCACGGCCGCGCGGGCGCTCACCGAGGTACACGCCAAGGTCGCCGAGCTCGCCCGCCACACCAGCGGCGGCAGCGCCGGCGGGATGCTCGACCGCCTCGCCGACGCCCTGCTCGGCCCGCCGGGCGGTGACACCGACGGGGGGTGATCCCCTCGGCCGGCCACCTCTCCGACAAGCAACTCGCCTCGCTCCGCGACTCGGTCGCCCGCATCAACGTGTGGCACGGCTCGGTCAGGTCCGGGAAGACGATCGCGAGCCTGCTCCGCTTCCTCTTCGCGGTGCGGCGCGCTCCGGCCTCGGGCCTGATCCTGATCGTGGGCCGGTCGCTCGCCACCATCGAGCGAAACGTGATCGAGCCGCTTCAAGACCCGCTGCTCTTCACCGACACCGCCGCCGAGGTCCACCACACCCGGGGCGCGACCACGGCCGTGATCCTCGGCAGGGTGGTGCACCTGATCGGCGCGAGCGACGCCCGGTCCGAGGGCCGGCTGCGCGGTCTGACCGCCTCCGTCGCCTACGCCGACGAGATCACGCTGCTCCCCGAAGCCTTTTTCGTGCAGCTCCTCGCCCGCCTGTCCGTACCCGGGGCGATCCTGCTCGGGACCACGAACCCGGACGGGCCGAGGCACTGGCTTAAAGCGCAGTACCTCGACCGGCAGCACGAACTCGATCTTCGCTCCTGGCACTTCCAACTCGCCGACAATCCGGCCCTGTCCCCCGAGTACGTCGCCGCCCTGGCCGCCGAGTACACCGGGCTATGGCGGCGCCGGATGATCCTCGGCGAGTGGTGCGTCGCCGAGGGCGCCGTCTACGACGCGTACGACGAGCAGCGGCACGTCGTCGACACCCTGCCCGCCATGCGCCGGTACTGGGCGGGCGTCGACTACGGCACGAGCAACCCTTTCTCGATGGTCCTGCTCGGGCTCGGCGAGGACGGGCGCCTGTACGCCGTGGGCGAGTGGCGCCACGACTCGCGCGCCGAGCGCCGGCAGATGACCGACGCCGCGTACAGCCGAGCCGTCCGTGACTGGCTCGACGAGATGGGCGTGCACCCCGAGTGGACGTTCATCGACCCGAGCGCGGCGAGCTTCTCCACTCAGCTTTGGGCCGACGGATACGCCGGGGTCGCCCGCGCGAACAACGCCGTCGGCGACGGCATCCGCAGCGTGGCGAACCTCCTCGACTCCGGCCGCCTGCTCGTCCATCGCTCGTGCGAGGGGCTCCTCGGCGAGTTCCCCTCGTACGTATGGGACGACGCCGCGGCGGCGCGTGGCGAGGACCGACCCGTTAAGGCGTCCGACCACAGCCTCGACGCGCTGCGGTACGCCGTGCACAGCACCGTGCACGAATGGCGCGGGCTGCTCGCCCCCGCTTGATCCCCTCCCCCGTTCCGAGGCGCCTCGCCGCGCCTCGGGCTTGACCTGTCGAGGGGGTGGTCGTGTGCGTTCGCTGACCGATCGGTTCCTCGCCAAGGTCGCCCCGGGCCAGCTCGGGTGCTGGGACTGGACCGCGCACGTGAAGCCCAACGGCTATGGCCAAGTGAAGGTGGACGGCCGCCCCGCGTACGCCCATCGGGTCGCCTACGAGCTGGCTCGGGGGCCGATCCCCGACGGGCTCGTGATCGACCACCTTTGCCGGCGTCGGCATTGTGTGAACCCCGACCACCTCGAACCGGTCACCCACCGGGTCAACATCCGGCGCGGGGTGTCCCCCGCCGCGCGGCGCGCTCATCAGACGCACTGCGGCCGTGGGCACGTCTTCGACGACGCGAACACGTACACCGCCCCCAACGGCACGCGGCACTGCCGCCGTTGCTCGGCGGCGCGCGCTCGCACACGACGACGTCGGGGGGTGAGCCGTGCCCCTGCCTGAGAACGGCGCCCCCTGGCCGCCGCCCGCCCTCGCTCGCCAGTACCGGCAGATCCGGATCGACGACGCTTGGTACAGCGGGCAGCACGAGCGGCTCGCCGCTGTCTACCGGAGCAGTGCGGTCCGGGGGGACGGGCGCCGCCGGCTGTGGGGGCGTGACCGCGATCAGCAGCAGGCGGTGCCCGATCAGCGCCTGCACATTCCCCTGCCCGGTGACATCGCGGGCAGCTCGGCCGACCTGCTGTTCGCCGAGCCGCCCATGCTCAGCGTGTCCGACTCGGTCACGCAGGACCGGCTCGACGAGCTCGCCGAGTCCGACGGCATCGCGAACGCGCTGCTCGAAGCGGCCGAGGTGTGCGCCGCGCTCGGCGGCGTCTATCTCCGGATCACGTGGGACCGCTCGCTTGCCGACCGCCCGCTGCTCACCAGCGTGCACCCGGACAGCGCGGTTCCCGAGGTGCGGTGGGGGCGCCTCACCGCCGTCACCTTCTGGCACGAGCTCACCTCGACCTCGGCGACCGTGTGGCGCCACCTCGAACGGCACTCCCCCGGGTGGATCGAGCACGCCCTCTACGAGGGTTCGTCCGACAGCCTCGGTACCCGGGTCCCGCTCACCGAGCACCCCGAGGTCGCCGACCTGGCCGACTCCCTCGGCCCCGAGGGCGACGCCCTGGCGACCGGGATCGACCGGCTCACCGCCGCCTACGTCCCCAACATCCGCCCCGACCGGGCCAACAGGGGAAGCGTCTTCGGCAGGAGCGACTACGGCGCTCCGCTGTACGACCTGTTCGACGCCCTCGACACCACATGGACATCATGGGTGCGCGACATCAGGCTCGCCCGCGCACGGCTGCTCGTCCCCGACGGCTACCTGCGCGACCACGGCCCCGGCCGCGGCGCGAGTTTTGATTCCGACCGGGAAATCTGGACCCTGCTCAACATCCCCCCGACCGAGCAGAGCGGCACGGGCATCACCCTGTCGCAGTTCGCCATCCGGGTTGACGAGCACGAGCGGACCTCGGCGGCGACCACACGGCAGGCTGTGCAGTCCGCCGGCTACAGCCTCGGCACGTTCGGGCTCGACGATCAGGCCGCCGTGACCGCGACCGAGATCCGGGCGCGCGACCGGCGGTCCATGACCACCCGGAAGAAGAAGGCGAGGTACTGGTCGCCCGAGCTCGGCGACATCCTGTACGCGATGCTCCTGCTCGACCGGGCATGGTTCACGCCGCGCATCGTGCCAGAGCGGCCGACCGTCGTGTTCGGCCCGGTGGTCAGTGAGGACTCGGCCTCGCTCGCGCAGACCCTTTCGCTGCTCCAGCAGGCGCAGGCCGTATCTACGCTGACCAAGGTGCAGATGCTGCACCCCGATTGGGACTCCACCGCAGTGAAGGAGGAGACCGACCGCATCCTCTCCGAGACCGGGGCCGCCGTCCCGGACCCTATGCAGGCCGGTCTCCTCGACTAGCTAGCCGGTCCGGAAGATCACGCCCAGGAGCCTTTCCGCTCGGGCCCGTACCTGCGGCTCGGGGTGCGTCATGGCGACAGCGATCAACACCGTGACGACGGCGAAGAAGGGGGAGGACACCAAGGCGATCTGCGATTCGATTCCCATGGCCGCGACCCTACAAGCGCGGCATTTAGTCACTAATTTACCCATATGCGCTCGTTTGGTTAACTTAATAGAGTCACGCTCGAAAGAACCCCTGATCAGGGGCAGTTGACCGGGGCCCCGACCACACCCTCTCCTGTTTTCGAGCGCCCGCAACCGTTCACGGCATCCGCACATTCGGAGCGGTGCGTACCTCCACCAATGGCGACATTCCGGGGGAGGTGCTGTGCCCATCCATCCCGCGATGGCCGAGGATCTCTCGGCCGCCGTCCGCGACCTGTACGCGGACGCCGAGACGCGCCTGCTCTCGCTCGTCGCGAGGCAGCTCGCCGACGGTTTCGAGGCACCCGGTTGGGCGGTCGCGAAGCTCGCCGACGTGCAGCCCCTGCGGCGCGCGGCTCAGGGCGTGGTCGATGCCCTCGCGAGCGCCACAGGACTTGAGGTGTTCTCGGCCGTCACCGAGGCGTACGACATCGGGGCGCAGGCCGGGCTCGCCGAGCTCGGCGCGCTGTCCGATGCCGACGCCCGGCGGATCGCCGAGCGCACCCCGGGCACCCGGGCAGTGGACCGGCTCGCCGCCGAGACCGTCGAGCTCGTGACGCAGACACATCGCGGCATCCTGCGAGGCGTCGAGGACGGATACCGGCAGATCATCAGCGAGGTGTCGGCGACGCCGCTGCTCGGGATCGACTCCCGCAGGCAGGCCACGCAACGCGCGATGGAGCGTTTCAGCGACGCCGGTCTGCGGACGTTCGTCGACCGCCGCGGCCGGTCGTGGCAGATGACGAGCTATGCGGAGATGGCCACCCGGACGGCGGTCGGGCGCGCCGCCGTCGAGGCGCACGGCGACCGCCTGCGGGCCGCCGGTATCCGGCTGGTGATCGTCTCCAACGCACCCCACAACTGCGAGCTTTGCGGCCCTTTCGAGGGTCGGGTGCTCGCGCTCGACGGCCCGAGCGGCGCCCGGACGATCGAGATGGAGCACGCCACCGAGGACGGCCGCACCGTGCGGGTGGACGTCGCCGGATCACTCGACGACGCCCGTCGCGCGGGACTCCAGCACCCCAACTGTCGGCACTCCACCTCGGCGTTCCTGCCCGGGGTGACCCGGGCGCCGGTCGAGCACTCCGAGGACCCGGCGGGATACGCCGCCTCACAGCGGCAGCGGGCGATCGAGCGGGCCATCAGGAAGTGGAAGAACCGCAGCGCCGCCGCCGTCACCCCCGAGGCCAAGCGCGCGGCCGACGCCCGGGTGCGGCAGTACCAAGGCCGGATGCGCGAGCACCTGGCCGCGCACCCCGAGCTCATCCGCCGCCGCGAACGGGAAGCCCCGGGCGCCGGCAATCTGCCGACCACCGCGCCGACCCCGCCGCACGACGCGGTGCAGGCGGCGCGCGTGCGAGCGGGCGACGACCGCACGCTGCCCGAGATGCGCGACGAGCAGCTCGGCGCCGCGCTGCGCCCGGGTGTGCTGGACGAACGCGACCGCGCCCGGATCGCCGCCGAGGCGGACCGCCGCGACGAGCAGGCCCTGCTCGACCGGGTCCGCCCCGGCGGCCGGATGGTCGACAGCCTCGCCGAGTTCTCCGATGACGAGCTCGCCCGCATGGCGCTGCACCTCGACGACGAGGGGATGCTGCGGGTCATGGCCGAGGCCGACCGGCGCGACCTCGACGCCGCGATGCCCTCCATACGGACCGACCTGCTCGGCATGTCCGAGCGGGACCTCGCCACCCGCGCCCGCCACGTCCCCGAGGACCGGCCGGCGATCGGCGCCGAGGTCCACCGCCGCCGGATGCTCGACGCCCTGTTCCCCGGCGGGCGCCTCTCCGCTGATCTCTCCGCCCTCGGCGACGACCTGCTCATGTGGGGCACCCGCTACGCGAGCCCCGAGGACTCGATACGGATTGCTGCCGAGATCGACCGCCGGTACCCGCCCGTCCCACCACCGCCGCCGGCGGGGGCGAGTGCCACCGCCACGATCACGGCGCACGATGCCCTCGACGCCGCCATGCACCCGATGCGCCTCGACGACCCGCCCCCGGCCGACCCCGACGAATGGGGCCCGTACGGGGCCGACATCGAGCGCGGCCCGGACGGCACCGAGCACATGTCCGCCGCCGAGCGATGGGTCTACGAGCGCGAGCTCGAAGCGAGGGCGTCGCGCGAGGCGTACAGCCGCGACGAGATCCGGTCCATGTACGACGAGCACATCTACGTGCAGTGGCTCGCCGCCGAGGACGCGACCCGGGGCCACATGCTCAACCGCCGCGCCGAGGCCGCCGGCGTCGACCCGCGAACGCTGTTCACCGGGCCCGCCCACGTGGCCTACGCCCGAGCGTCCGAGGACCTGATCAGGTTTTGGGAGGACGTCCCCAGGGTCACGCTCGCCGAGTTCACCGAGCAGGTGACCGGCGTCCGCAACGGCGCGGGCGCCACCGCCCGCAGCGCACGCGACAACCAGCGCAACAAGCAGTGAGGGGGTGACCGCTTGGCGTTCCGTAAGGACGCCGTGCGCGCCCGCGCGGACGGGCTCGCCGCCGCGCGCGCCGGACATCCGGTGACCCGCTGCCCCCGCTTCACCGACCCCCGGCTCACCGCCGCTTGGGTCCGTGGCTACGCCGCCGCCGTCCGGCCCTCGCCGTAGCCCCTTCCCTCTGTAGGGCCGCCGATCCGGTGGCCCTCTTTCATGCCCGCACGAGCCCCGGAGGGCCGCACCACCATGCCCGAGAACACCGCCGATCCCGCCGTCGAGGCCGCTCCGACGGGTGAGCAGAACCCCGCCCCGGCCGGGGCGCCGGCCGCCGATCCCGCCGCCGCGCAGCAGCTCTCCGCGGCCACCACTCAAGCCGATCAAACTGCGG
>NZ_JBHWMB010000014.1:0-40595 GCF_042730015.1 Streptomyces sp. NPDC059957
GTGGCGGACCACGGAAGTACGTCCAGTACGAGCCGCGGTCCTCCGCCTTGCGATGCACCGCACCGAACACCGCAACCCGGCAAACCTTTCCGGCCACAGCACTAGTGGGCTTCGGCGGCGAGTTCGACGGCGATGTCGATGAGCTGGTCCTCCTGGCCGCCGACGAGGCGGCGTTCGCCCGCGCGCAGGAGGATCTGCGCGCCGGAGACCCCGTAGCGCTCGGCCTGGCGGTAGGCGTGCTTGAGGAAGCTGGAGTAGACGCCGGCGTGGCCCATGAGGAGGGCCATGCGGTCGAGGGTGCACTCGTCTTCCATGACGGGGCGGACCACGTCCTCGGCCGCGTCGATGATCTTCAGGACGTCGATGCCGGTACGGATTCCCATCTTCCGGCAGACGGCGGCGAAGGCCTCGACGGGCGTGTTCCCGGCGCCCGCGCCGAGGCGCCGGGTGGAACCGTCGATCTGGAGCGCGCCCGCACGGACGGCGGCGACCGAATTGCCCACGCCCAGGCCGAGGTTCTCGTGCCCGTGGAAACCGACCTGGGCGTCGGAGCCCAGCTCGGCGACGAGCGCGGCGACCCGGTCGGTGACCTCGTCCATGACCATGGCGCCCGCGGAGTCGACCACGTACACGCACTGGCAGCCGGCGTCGGCCATGATGCGGGCCTGTCGGGCCAGGTTCTCGGGGGTGGTGGAGTGGGCCATCATCAGGAAGCCGACGGTTTCCAGGCCCGTCTCGCGGGCGAGCCCGAAGTGCTGGACGGAGATGTCCGCCTCGGTGCAGTGGGTGGCGATCCGGCAGATCTGTCCGCCGTTGCCGTGGGCGGCGCGGATGTCGTCCTTCACGCCGAGCCCCGGAAGCATGAGGAAGGCGATCTTCGCGTGGCGCGCCGCATCGGCGGCGATCTTGATGAGTTCCTGCTCGGGGGTCTTCGAGAAGCCGTAGTTGAAGGAGGACCCGCCGAGTCCGTCCCCGTGCGTGACTTCGATGACGGGCACGCCCGCGCCGTCGAGCGCGGAGACGATGGACCGTACGTCCTCACCCGTGAACTGGTGGCGCTTGGCGTGCGAGCCGTCCCGCAGGGAGGAGTCGGTGATCCGGATGTCGAGGGTGTCCGAGTAGCTCGGGTAGGTGTTCACTTCCGCAGCCCCTTCGCGAGCTCCTCGCCGACCTTGGTGGCGGCGGCGGTCATGATGTCGAGGTTTCCGGCGTAGGGCGGCAGGTAGTCGCCGGCGCCCTCCACCTCCAGGAAGATCGCGACCCGGGCCATGCCACCGCTCAGCGGGGAGGGGTCGTCGAACTGCGGCTCGGTGCGCAGCCGGTAGCCGGGTACGTACGAGGCCACGTCCTCGGCGACCTGCTTGACGGAGGCCGCGATGGCTTCGCGGTCGGCGTCGGTCGGGATCGCGCAGAAGACGGTGTCGCGCATGATCACCGGCGGGTCGGCGGGGTTGAGGATGATGATGGCCTTGCCGCGGGCGGCGCCGCCGATCTCCTCGATGCCCCGGGAGGTGGTACGGGTGAACTCGTCGATGTTGGCGCGGGTGCCGGGGCCGGCCGAGACGGAGGCCACCGAGGCGACGATCTCCGCGTAGGCGACCGGGACCACGCGGGAGACGGCGTACACCATGGGGATGGTGGCCTGGCCGCCGCAGGTGATCATGTTGACGTTGGCCCGGTCGAGGTGGGCGGTCAGGTTCGCGGGCGGGACGACGGCGGGGCCGACGGCGGCCGGGGTCAGGTCGACGGCCTTGATGCCGAGTTCGGCGTAGCGCGGGGCGTTGGAGCGGTGCACGGAGGCGGAGGTGGCCTCGAAGACCAGGTCCGGCAGCTCGCCTTGGGCCAGCAGCCGGTCCACGCCCTCGTGGGAGGCCTCGAGTCCGGCGCGGCGGGCGCGGGCCAGGCCCTCACTGTCGGGGTCCACGCCGATCATCCAGCGGGGTTCTATGTGCGGGGAGCGCAGGAGCTTGTAGAGCAGGTCGGTCCCGATGTTCCCGGAGCCGACGATGGCGGCAGTCGCCTTCGCGGGCCCGTTCGTCTTCGTACTGATCGTGATCACCTCAGGAGAAGGAGTCAGGAGAAGGAGAGGGACACCGGGCCGAGCCCGGTGAAGTCGGCGGTGTACGTCCGCCCGGCGGCCACGTCCACGGCGCGGGTGCAGGACCCGGGCAGGATCAGGTGGCCCTTGCGGAGCTGGACCCCGAAGCGGGCGACGGTGCGGGCCAGCCAGGCGACGGAGGCGGCCGGATCGCCGAGCACGGCGTCGCTGCGGCCGCTCGCCAGGATGTCGGATCCGCTGGTCAGGGTGGCTTCGACGGCCTTCAGGTCCAGCTCGCGGGGGCCCCGGCCCTCGCCGATGGCGTATCCGGCGGAGGAGGCGTTGTCGGCGATGGTGTCGGCGATGGTGATCCGCCAATCGGCGATCCGGCTGTCGATGAGTTCCAGGGCCGGGACGACCCGCTCGGTGGCGGCCAGTACGTCGGCGACGGTGCAGCCCTCGCCGGGGAGGTCGTCGCCGAGCACGAAGCCGACCTCGACCTCGACGCGCGGCGCGCAGTACGCGGCCGCCGGGACCGGGGTGTCCTCGTACAGCTCCATCGAGTGCAGGAGGTGCCCGTAGTCGGGTTCGTCGACGCCCATCATGGCCTGCATGACGGGGGACGACAGCCCGACCTTGTGCCCGGTGACGCGGTCGCCGGCCGCGAGGCGGTGGCGGATGTTGAGGAGCTGGATCTCGTAGGCGTCCTCGGTGTCGATGCCGGGGAAGCGGGCGCCGAGCGGTGCGACGGGCGTCCGCGCGTGCTCGGCGGATCGCAGCTGCTGCGCGACGTGGAGCCGGTGGCGGTCCGAGAGCATGTGCGGGTCCTTGCGTGCGGTGGGGGCGGGTTCGGTGCGGCGAGGCTAGACGGCCCGCATCCGGCGCCGCGAGGGCGTTTTCCCGGCCACCGGGAAAGGCCGGTCCGGAAGGAAATCCGTGTGCCCGGGGCAACCTTTGGGGTCGTTTAGTGGTCTTAAGTGCAGTTCGGGCATGCGTCACCGCGCATGAAGCACCAGCAGAAAGAGATCCATGAACATCCGCCGCACCCTGGCGACCCTTGCCGCGACGACCGTCGCGGCCCCTGTCGTACTGATCGCTGCGCCCGCCGCCGTGGCCCAGCCGGTCGTGACCCAGCCGGTCGTGGCCCAACCGGTCGTGACCCAGCCGACCGTGACCCAGCCGACCGTGCCGACGCCCGTCGCCACCGACCCCTTCGCCTCCTGCACGTCGTGGACGCAGAGCGCGAGGACCACCTCCGAGCTGGTCGGGTTCCCGACCCGGCTCGTCGCGGGGACCTGGTCCACCTTCACGTGGCGCACGGTCAACATCTCCAAGAGCCCGCTCACCGGGATCGGCGCGACCGTGGACGCGGCGGCCTGGGAGGAGGGGACCCGCTCCCCGAGCATCAAGCTCACCACGCAGTGGTACGACCGGGCCGCGAAGAAGTGGCGGTCGATGCCCAGCCGCCTGACGGAATACACCGTGATCACCCGGACCCTGAAGCCCGGCGCCCGCTCCGACGTCAAGATGCGCGTCAGGGCCGACCGCGCGGCCAAGGCCGGGGACGGCGATACCTTCGAGTACGGCCGGTACGCCGGCAAGGACGGCGTGTGCGGTTTCGCGCAGGCGATCCACGAGTACCGCTTCGTGGTGGAGCCGGCCGCCCCCACGCCTACCCCCACCCCCGCCCCGAAGCCCGCCACGCGCTGACGCGGTCGCCGTCCCCGCTCCGCACCGGCCCGCCCCGCAGACGCGGTCGGCGCGGAACGGGGCCGGCACCCGTCGGCGGGACCCGTCAGCGCGCCCCGTACACCGGCTGCGGCGGCTCCGACTCCGCCAGGAGCTTCGTCGTCGCCTCCCCCGCATCCGACGGGGTCCACCGTGCTCCGCAGTCGGCCGCGGGGCCGGGCCGCCAGCCCTCCATGACCGTGATGCGGCCGCCCTCCGCCTCGAAGACGCGGCCCGTGACCCCGGCCGAAGCATCGGAGCCGAGCCACACCACCAGCGGGGAGACGTTCTCCGGTGCCATCGCGTCGAAGGCCCCGGCTTCCGGTGCGGCCATGGTGTCCGCGAAGGTCTGCTCGGTCATCCGGGTCCGCGCCGCGGGGGCGATCGCGTTGACCTGGACCCCGTAGCGGCCCATTTCCGCAGCCGACACCAGGGTCAGCCCGAGGATCCCGGCCTTGGCCGCGCTGTAGTTGCCCTGGCCCACGGAGCCGAGCAGCCCCGCCCCCGAGGAGGTGTTGACGACCCGCGCGGCGACCTGCCGGCCCTCCTTCGCCTCGGCCCGCCAGTACGCCGCCGCGTGCTTCAGCGGCAGGAAGTGCCCCTTCAGGTGGACCCGCATCACGGCGTCCCAGTCGTCCTCGTCCAGGTTCACGAGCATCCGGTCGCGCAGGAATCCCGCGTTGTTGACGAGGGTGTCCAGCCGCCCGAAGGCCGAGACGGCCGTCTCGATCAGTGACGCCGCGCCTTCGGCCGTCGCGATGTCGCCGCCGTGCGCCACCGCCTCCCCGCCCTTCGCCAGGATCTCGGCGACGACCTGCGCCGCCGGGCTCTCCGGCCCGGGCAGCCCGTCCAGGCCGACGCCGAGGTCGTTGACCACGACCCGCGCCCCCTCCTCGGCGAAGGCCAGCGCGTGGGCGCGGCCCAGCCCCCGCCCCGCGCCCGTCACGATGACCACACGGCCTTCGGCAAGTCCCATGTCAGCTCTCCTTCTTCGGCTCGTTCGGCTCGTTCGATTCGTTCGACTGGTTCGCGGTTGCCGCATCCAAAAACGCCGGTCGTTCGCCGCCCCCGTGCACGAGCAGGCTCGCCCCGCTCACGTACGCGGCCCGGTCGGAGGCCAGGAAGACGGCGGCCCCGCCCACGTCCGAGGGCTCCGCCAGCCGTCCCAGCGGTACGGTCGCGCCGACCGCCGCGATCCCGCTCTCGTCGCCGTAGTGCAGGTGTGACAGCTCGGTGCGCACCATGCCCAGGACCAGCGAGTTGACCCGTACCTCGGGGGCCCATTCCACGGCCATGGAACGGGCCAGGTTCTCCAGTCCCGCCTTCGCCGCCCCGTAGGCCGCCGTGCCCGGCGAGGGCCGGGTCCCGCTGACGCTGCCGATCATCACGATCGAGCCCCGGGTCTCCCGGAGCCAGGGGTACGCGGCGACCGAGGCGGTCATCGGGGCGATCAGGTTGAGCTCGACGACCCGCGCGTGGCGCTCGGCCTCGCCCTCCCCCAGCAGCCGGTACGGGGTTCCGCCGGCGTTGTTCACCAGAGCGTCGAGGCGTCCGTAGCGCGCGGCGACGGCGCCGAAGAAGTCCTGTACTGCGGCGGGATTGCGCAGGTCGACGGCGGTGAACGACGCCGAGCGGCCTTCCACCGCCACCGGTTCCTCCGGTGGCCGCCGCGCGCAGACGACCACTTCGGCCCCCGCTTCGAGGAACGACCGCGCGATCCCGGCGCCGACGCCCCGGGTTCCGCCGGTGACGACGACAACCCTCCCGTTGAGCTCCATCGGCTGCTACCTTCCTCACCTAACAAATGTTTGGTGGAAAGGTAGCTGATCCGCTCATGGGTGTCTCCACCTCAAGCCCCGACAAGGGCATCGCACTCGTCACAGTCGACTACCCGCCGGTCAACGCACTGCCCGTGCAGGGCTGGTACGACCTGGCCGACGCCCTGCGCGCGGCCGGCCGCGACCCGGAGGTCCGGTGCGTGGTCCTGGCCGCCGAGGGCCGCGGCTTCAACGCCGGCGTCGACATCAAGGAGATGCAGCGCGACACCGGCCACGCCTCGCTCATCGGCGCCAACCGGGGCTGCTACGAGGCCTTCGCCGCCGTCTACGAGTGCGAGGTGCCGGTCGTGGCGGCCGTGAACGGCTTCTGCCTCGGCGGCGGGATCGGCCTGGTCGGCAACGCCGACGCCATCGTCGCCTCCGAGGACGCCACCTTCGGACTGCCGGAGCTGGACCGGGGCGCCCTCGGGGCCGCCACCCACCTGGCCCGGCTCGTCCCGCAGCACCTCATGCGGACCCTGTACTACACCTCGCGCACCGCCACCGCCGCCGAACTGCACGCGCACGGCTCGGTGTGGAAGGTGGTCCCCCGGGGCGAACTGCGGTCGGCCGCCCTGGAGCTGGCCGCCGAGATCGCGAAGAAGGACGGCTACCTCATCCGGCTCGCCAAGGCGGCCATCAACGGCATCGACCCCGTGGATGTCCGCCGCAGCTACCGCTTCGAGCAGGGCTTCACCTTCGAGGCCAACCTCAGCGGCGTGGCCGACCGGGTCCGCGACACCTTCGGCAGCAGCGGTCCCTCCGGAAGCACCGAAGCAAAGGCGGAATCGGCATGACCGACAAGAGCATGACCCCCGAAGACGTGGTCGGCCGGCTGCGGAGCGGAATGACCCTCGGCATCGGCGGCTGGGGTTCGCGCCGCAAGCCCATGGCCCTGGTGCGCGCACTGCTCCGCTCCGGGATCACCGATCTCACCGTGATCTCGTACGGCGGGCCCGACGTCGGCCTGCTCGCCGCGGCCGGCCGGATCCGCAAGCTGGTCACCCCCTTCGTCACCCTCGACTCCATCCCGCTGGAGCCGCACTACCGGGCCGCCCGCGAGAGCCGCGCCTTCGCCCTCACCGAGCTCGACGAGGCCATGTTCATGTGGGGACTGCACGCGGCCGCCAACCGGATGCCCTTCCTCCCGGTCCGCGCCGGCCTCGGCTCCGACGTCATGCGCGTCAACCCCGAGCTGCGCACGGTCACCTCCCCTTACGCCGACGGGGAGGAGTTCGTGGCGGTCCCCGCCCTGCGCATGGACGCCGCGCTGGTCCACCTGAACCGGGCCGACCGGCTCGGCAACGCCCAGTACCTGGGCCCCGACCCGTACTTCGACGACCTCTTCTGCGAGGCGGCCGACGCCGCCTACGTCTCCTGCGAGCAGCTCGTGGAGACCGCCGAGCTCGCCAAGTCCGGGCCCCCGCAGTCCCTCCTGGTCAGCCGGCACTCGGTCAGCGGGGTCGTGGAGACCCCGAACGGCGCGCACTTCACCTCCTGCGCCCCCGACTACGACCGCGACGAGGCCTTCCAGAAGCTGTACGCGACCACCCCCTGGCCCGAGTTCGCCGAGCGCTTCCTCTCCGGCGGCAGCGAGCACGCCTACCAGTCGGCCGTCCAGGCCTGGCACGAGGAGCAGAAGTGAGCACGCCCTCCACGACGACCACAGCCGCGGTCACCCGCGCCGAGTACTGCGTGATCGCCTGCGCGGAGGCCTGGCGGGACAACGGCGAGGTGCTGGCCAGCCCGATGGGCCTGGTGCCCTCCTTCGGGGCCCGGCTGGCGAAGCGGACCTTCTCCCCCGACCTGCTGCTGACCGACGGCGAAGCCATGCTGGTCGGGCTCGACGGCTCGGCCGAGGGCTGGCTCCCGTACCGCCGTCACCTGACGATGGTCACCGGCGGCCGCCGGCACGTGATGATGGGCGCCAGTCAGATCGACCGGTTCGGCAACCAGAACATCTCCTGCATCGGGGACTGGGAGCAGCCGGCCCGCCAGTTGCTCGGGGTGCGCGGGGCGCCGGTGAACACCCTGAACAATCCGGTGAGCTACTGGATCCCCAAGCACTCCACCCGGGTGTTCGTCGAGCGCGTCGACATGGTGAG
Organism: Streptomyces sp. NPDC059957; assembly: GCF_042730015.1. NCBI lineage: Bacteria > Bacillati > Actinomycetota > Actinomycetes > Kitasatosporales > Streptomycetaceae > Streptomyces > Streptomyces sp. NPDC059957. Next base: position 7,689 of record NZ_JBHWMB010000014.1, read on the forward strand.
CGGTGTGGGCTACGACCGCGCGGAGGCGGCCGGGGTGACCCGGTTCCACCGGCTCCCCCGGGTGGTCAGCGATCTCGGCGTCTTCGACTTCTCCGGCCCCGGCCACGCCATGCACCTGGCCTCCCTGCACCCCGGGGTCACGGTGGAGCAGCTCCGGGCGGCGACCGGCTTCGAGCTGGACCTCCCCGCGGAGGTCCCGTACACGCGGGAGCCGACGCCGGAGGAGCTGCGGCTGATCCGCGAGGTCATCGACCCCAAGGGCCTGCGCGACCGGGAAGTGCGGGTCTGACCGATGGAGACGGCATTCACCAAGCTGGTCGGGGTCGAGCATCCGATCGTGCAGACGGGCATGGGCTGGGTGGCCGGTCCGCGCCTGGTGTCGGGGGCGGCCAACGCGGGTGCGCTCGGCATCCTGGCCTCGGCGACGATGACGATGGAGCAGCTGCGGGCGGCGGTCCACTCGGTGAAGTCCCGTACGGACGCCCCGTTCGGGGTCAATCTGCGCGCGGACGCCGGGGACGCGGCCGAGCGGGCGCAGCTGATCATCGACGAGGGCGTCCGGGTGGCTTCCTTCGCGCTGGCCCCGTCCAAGGAACTGATCGCTCGGCTGAAGGACGCGGGCGTGGTCGTGATCCCCTCGATCGGGGCCCGCCGGCACGCCGAGAAGGTCGCGGCGTGGGGCGCGGACGCGGTGATCGTGCAGGGTGGCGAGGGCGGCGGGCACACCGGTGACGTGGCCACGACCGTGCTGCTTCCGCAGGTGGTCGACGCCGTGGACATCCCGGTGATCGCGGCGGGCGGGTTCAGCGACGGCCGCGGCCTGGTGGCGGCGCTGGCCTACGGGGCCGCGGGCATCGCCATGGGCACCCGGTTCCTGCTGACCTCCGACTCGACGGTCCCGGACGCGGTGAAGGCCGAGTACCTGAAGGCCACGGTGAAGGACGTCACCGTCACCACGGCCGTGGACGGGCTCCCGCACCGGATGCTGCGCAGCGAGCTGGTCGCTTCCCTGGAGCGGGCCGGCCGGGCCGGGGCGCTGGCCAAGGCGGTGCGGCACGCCGCCGGGTTCAAGAAGCTTTCGGGCCTGACCTGGGCCGAGATGGTCCGGGACGGCCTCGCGATGAAGCACGGCAAGGACTTGTCCTGGAGCCAGGTGCTGCTCGCCGCGAACACCCCCATGCTCCTCAAGGCGTCCATGGTCGAGGGCCGTACGGACCTCGGTGTCATGGCATCGGGCCAGGTCGCGGGCGTGATCGAGGATCTTCCGTCCTGTGCGGAGCTCGTCACCCGCGTCATGGCCGAGGCCCACGCCGTCCTGGAACGGCTGCACGGCCTCACTCCCCCACAGCTTCCCTCCCTCCCCCCACACCCGATCGGCACCCTGCCACCACCAGGGTGATTCCCCTTCTCCGTTACAGGAGTTGCCCCAGATGAGCCGTGCCAGAATCCGCCTGGCGACCGCGGTGCTCGCTTCCGCCCTCGCCATCGGGACCCTGCCCGCCGCCGCGTACGCCGCGCCGGCCGACAGCCCCGCCGCCTCGCGCCACCCCTCGCACACGCAGTCGGCGGAAACCATCCGCCAGATCCCCCTCCAGGGCGCGGTCAACGTCCGCGACCTCGGTGGTTACCGCACCTGGACGGGAGGCCGAGTTCGTCAGGGACTGGTCTACCGCTCCGACGCACTGGGCAAGCTGACCGCCTCGGACATCACCACCGTCGGCGGTCTGGGCCTCAAGAAGGTCCTCGATTTCCGCATCCCCATGGAGGTCCAGTACGACGGGGCCGACAAGCTGCCCGCCGGTCTGACCTCCACCGCCCGCCCGGTCAACGACAACGGCCTGTACGGGCTGCTGATCTCGGCGATAGGCAGCGGTGACCCCGTCAAGCAGGAGCAGATGCTCGGCGGCGGCCGCGGCGAGGCGTACATGCGCGACGTCTACCGCGCGTTCGTGACCAACCCCGAGAACCGGGCGCAGTTCGCGACCACCCTCCGCGAGATCGCCGACGGCAACCAGGGCCCGCTGCTGTACCACTGCACCTCGGGCAAGGACCGGACGGGCTGGATGAGCTACGTCCTGCTGAACGCCCTGGCCGTCCCGAAGTCCACGGCCGAGCGCGACTACCTCGCCTCGAACACCTTCCGCGCGGCGTACGACGCCCAGGTGCGGGCGGGCGTCAAGGCATCCGGCCGGATGCAGAACCCCGATCTGCTGATCCCGCTCCAGGAGGTCCGCCAGGACTACCTGGACGCGGCGACCACGCAGATGGAGGCCGACTACGGCAGTCTCTACGGCTACCTCACCGAAGGCCTCGGCCTGGACCTGCGGACCCTGGCGAAGCTCCAGGTGAAGATGGTCCGCTAGGCACCCGCCGGGCCTCCGGGCCGCCGGGCCTGCGACCCGGAAAACACCACCGGCCCGGAAAACACCACTGCGCCGGGCGGCGTGTGCCGCCCGGCGCAGTGGTTCTCGCGTACTTCTCGGATCAGGCGGAGCGGCGGCGGCCCTGGCCGGCGCCACCCACCCGGCTGCGGGCCGAAGCCGCGGCCGCACCACCGGAGGGGGCACCTCCGGTGCGTCGGCCGCGCTCGCCGGAGCCGCCCGTGGAGCCGCCCTGTCCGCCCTGGCCACGGCGGGCCTGGCCGGAGCCGGAGCCGGAGGCCGGAGCCTGCCCGGCGGCGCCGCCACCGGTGCGACGGCCGCGGCCGCCCCCGGCAGCCGGAGCCGCGCCCGTGCCGGAGCCCGTACGGGGTCCGCCCGAGCGGCGGCGCGCACCGGAGCCCGAGCCCCCGCCGGCCTGGCCGGCGGAACGCTGACGCGGCGGGGTCGCCTGCGGCACGTCCATGACGACCGGGATGCCCGAGGGCTCCTTGGCGCCGGTGATGCGCGCGAGCTCCTCGTCGGAGGACTTGATCTGCGCGGTGTGCGGGGAGATCCCGGCGTCCGACATCAGGCGGGTCATGTCGCGCTTCTGGTCGGGCAGGACCAGGGTGACGACGCTGCCGGACTCGCCGGCGCGGGCGGTACGGCCGCCGCGGTGCAGGTAGTCCTTGTGGTCGGTCGGCGGGTCCACGTTGACGACGAGGTCGAGGTCGTCGATGTGGATGCCTCGCGCGGCCACGTTGGTGGCGACCAGCGCGGTGACCTCGCCCGTCTTGAACCAGTCGAGGGTCCGGTTGCGCTGCGGCTGCGAGCGGCCGCCGTGCAGGCCGGAGGCGCGGACGCCGTCGGCGAGGAGCTTCTTGACCATGCGGTCGACCCCGCGCTTGGTGTCGACGAACATGATCACCCGGCCGTCACGAGCGGCTATGCGCGTGGCCACGGCCTTCTTGTCGGTCTCGTCCATGACGTACAGGACGTGGTGCTCCATCGTGCTGACCGCACCGGCGGACGGGTCGACGGAGAAGGCGACCGGGTCGTGCAGGAACATCTTGACGAGCTTGTCGATGTTCTTGTCGAGGGTCGCCGAGAACAGCATGGTCTGGCCGTCGGGCTGGACCTGCTTGAGCAGGGCGGTGACCTGCGGCATGAAGCCCATGTCGGTCATCTGGTCGGCCTCGTCGAGGACCGTGATGGAGACCTGGGAGAGGTCGGCGTCACCGCGGTCGATGAGGTCCTTCAGGCGGCCGGGGGTGGCGACGAGCACCTCGGCGCCGCGGCGCAGGGCGCCGGACTGCCGGTTGATCGACATGCCGCCGACGACGGTGGTGATCCGCAGGTTGACGGCCGTGGCGTACGGGGCCATCGCGTCGGTGACCTGCTGCGCGAGCTCGCGGGTCGGTACGAGGACCAGCGCGAGCGGCTGCTTCGGCTGTGCGCGGCGGCCGGCGGTGCGGGCCAGCAGGGCCAGGCCGAAGGCCAGCGTCTTGCCGGAGCCGGTACGGCCGCGGCCGAGCAGGTCACGGCCGACGAGGGAGTTCGGGATGGTCGCGGCCTGGATCGGGAAAGGCTCGGTGACGCCCTGGGCGGCGAGGGTCTTCAGCAGCGCCTCGGGCATGTCCATGTCGCCGAACGAGTCCACCGGCGGCAGGGCCGGGGTCAGCGGTTCGGGCATGGTGAATTCTTGGGGCCTGGCCACGGGGGCGGACTTCTGCCGTCCCGCGCCAGCCTTCGGACGTCCCTGAGCCGCACCTCGACCCCGGGTGGGGCGGCGGCTGGGTCGTGCGGAGCTGGAGCTGGTCATGCGAGAAAGCCCTCCTGAAACCGGCAGGTACTGCACAAAGCACTGCAAACAAATGGTGCGAAACAGCAGACAAGCCGGGGCCCGCACCTACTCGGTGCGGACCCCGGCGTGCTGACTGCCTTAGGCGGGGAGGATGTTCTCCGCCTGGGGGCCCTTCTGGCCCTGGGTGACGTCGAAGGACACGCGCTGGCCCTCGTTGAGCTCACGGAAGCCCTGGGTGGCGATGTTCGAGTAGTGGGCGAAGACGTCCGGGCCGCCACCGTCCTGCTCGATGAAGCCGAAGCCCTTTTCCGAGTTGAACCACTTCACGGTGCCAAGTGCCATTTTTGAATCTCCTGAATAGGCGGCAAAGGGCCCCATCCGGAGATTCCGGCAAAACAATAAAAGCGCCTGTCGGAGCATTCCCGTCAGGCGCACATAAAGTTCATGGGTACCACAACTGCAACGAGCTCTAAGCTAGCACACGTCGGTCGGGGAGTGTCGCCGCGAGCCTGTGACCTCCGTCGCGAGTGGATCCGGCGCGCAGCTTCCCGCCCACCTCTGTGAGGGCGCGCCGGAGCCCCGGAATGCCCATGCCGCCGGAGTCGAGGACGATCCGTTCCCCCTCCGGGGCGGTGTTGACCACATCGAGGCGAACCTCACCGTCCTCGACGTAAAGATTCATCCGGACGGCGGAGCCGGGGGCGTACTTCGCCGCGTTGGTGAGCCCCTCGCGGGCGATCCGCAGCAGGAGGCGCCCGTCGGCCGCCGGGAAGGCTCCCAGGCCGGGCTGCGTGTGGTGGGTGATCTCCATGCCGGTGGCCCGCATGTTCCTGGCCAGGGAGCCGAGGAAGCGGCCCACGTCCACGGGCGAGGTGTACGCGGCTCTGCCCGCGGGATCGGTCAGCATGTCCAGCACCTCCCTGACCTCGGCCATCGCCGCCCGCGCCGATTCCTCGACGGCGCCGGCGGCCTCCCGGACCCGGGGGTCGGCCTCCGCGTCCAGGCGCAGGGCGGCGGCCTGCATCGTGAGGGCGGTGAGGCGGTGGCCGAGCCCGTCGTGGGTGCGCTGGGCCAAACGGGTGCGTTCCTGGACGACGGCCAGGTCTGCGGCCTGGTCCACGGCGGCGTGGGCCTGGCGGGCCCGCTCGCGCAACGCGGTCATCACGTGCCGGTTGCGGCGCACGGTCTCCCCGTACAGGGCTGGCACGAGGATGGAGCCGAGGACGAAGGAGGCGGGGTCACGCCCGGCGTACCCGAGCGGCAGGAACAGGTCGCGGGTGGCGGCGTAGACGACGGCCATCAGCAGGATCCCGCCCCAGCGGTGGGTGCGGCCGTACGCGGCCAGGGCGTAGGCGGCGAAGACAAGGGGGCCGCGGTCGTCGGATATGACGGTGGCGGCGGTGGCCACGAGGGCCGGGATCCAGGGGTGGGAGCGGCGCCAGAGCAGGGAGAGCGCCGCGAGCCAGCCGGCGGCCAGGCTCGTGGAGTAGTCGGTGACGAGGCCGAAGCGGTGGACGTCGTGGAGGTTGAGGGTGGTGAGCAGTCCGCACAGGAGGGCGAGCCAGATGTCGGTGCGGCGGGCGCGCACGGGGTCCGGCGCCCCGCCGCTCTCCCCGGTCAGGGTCCGCAGACCCCGTTCCAGCAGCTGTCCGGCGCGACCGGGCACGGCCTGCATGACTCCACCACCCCCCGTCGGCGCACAGAAGTGCGCAGAGCATGCCAAAACGTCCCCCCAGGTTGCCCTCCTTCCGCCGAAGGGGCATCCCGGGGGGACACGTTTTGGGTCAACCGGTCTTGGTGAGCCGGCCGCTGCTTACAGGGAGACGCCGAGGCCGTTCAGCCAGGTGACCGGGTTGACGTCGGCGCCGTAGCTGTTGCTGGAGCGGACCTCGAAGTGGAGGTGCGGGCCGGTGGAGTTGCCGGTGTTGCCGGAGCGGCCGACCTGCTCGCCGGCGGAGACGCGCTCGCCTTCGGAGGCGGTCGCCGAGGAGAGGTGGGCGGACAGGGTGTAGCGGCCGTCGTCGTGCTTGATGACCACGGCGTTGCCGTACGCGCCCTGCCAGCCGGAGGAGACGACGGTGCCCGCGGCCGCGGCCCGGACCGGGGTGCCGGTGGACACCGCGAAGTCGATGCCGGTGTGGTAGCCGGCGGCCCAGCCGCCCGCCTGGTGGTAGCGCGCGGAGATGCTGCCGCCCGAGACGGGCAGGACGCCCTCGGCGCCGCTGCTGCTGGAGCTGCTCTTGGAGCTGCTCTGGGAAGAGCCGGAGGAGTCCGAGGACTTCGCCGAGCCGGACGAGCTGGAGGACTTCGGCGCGGCCGGGGTGCTGCTGCCGGAGTCGGAGGAGCCGCCGGAGCCGGAGCCGTACGCGAGGCGCTGGCCCGGGAGGATCATGTGCGGGTTGGACCCGATCACCGAGCGGTTCTCGGAGTAGAGGGTCTGCCAGCTGACGCCCAGTTCGGAACCGATGGTGCCGAGGGTGTCGCCGCTGACCACGGTGTAGCTGTGGGCGCTCTGGGCGCGCTTCGGGGCGGCCGGGGCCTCCGGGGCCTCGACGCGCTTGCCCGCACTCGAGGTGCCGGTGCCCTTGGCGGGGGCTTCGGGGGCCGGTCCGCCGCGCTGCAGGCCGGCGAGCTTGCCGCAGGAGGGCCAGGCGCCGGGGCCCTGGACGGCCAGGACCTTCTCGGCGACGGCTATCTGCTGCGCCTTGGTGGCCTGGTTGGCCTGGGGGGCGTACTGCCGGCCGCCGAACTCCGCCCACGTGCTGGAGGAGAACTGCAGGCCGCCGTAGTAGCCGTTGCCGGTGTTGATGCTCCAGTCGTTGGTCGACTCACACTGGGCGACCTTGTCCCACGTGCCGACCGACGCGGCGGACGCGGGCTGTGCCACGAGACCCACGGCGGCGGGTGCGGCGATACCGGCGACAACGAGACCGGCGAGGGTACGAGCAGACGGGAAAGACATGCGGAGTTCCTGACTTCGGGGACATTGCGGAGGCCGGTGCACCGGGTGAAGCGGTGGTGCGTTCTGCCTCGGTAACCACCGTCCGGGAGGACGGGGGGTCCCCGAAGTCCCCGAAAGAGGACAAGCGGGACAGCAAAAGGGGACTGGGGAGGGAGGGTTGAGGGGACCTAAGTACCGATATAGCGGTAATGTCCGCAATAAGACGGGGATTAAGGGGAGGTGGGTCACATGACGATCCGCGTGATGGTGGTCGACGACCAGAGCCTCATACGGTCGGGCCTGGTGACCCTGCTCGCGAGCGCGCCCGACATCGAGGTGGTCGCGGAAGCCGCCGACGGGGCGCAGGCCGTACCGCTGGCGCGGACGCACCGGCCCGATGTGGTGCTGATGGACCTGGTCATGCCGAAGGTCGACGGCCTGGAGGCGACCTTGCAGCTGCTGCGGCTGCCGGATCCGCCGCGCGTGCTCGTCCTCACCGGCTACACGGCGGACGACCTGGTCCTGGACGCCCTGCGGGCCGGAGCAGCCGGGTTCCTGCTCAAGGACCTGCGCCCCGAGGAGCTCTTCGCCGGTATCCGCACGGTCGCGGCGGGCGGCAGCGCGCTGGCTCCCGGGGTGATGCGGGTGCTGCTGGAACGGGCGGACACCCGCACCGAGGCGCCCGACCACGCGGAGCAGCTCTCCACCCTGTCCCCCGGTGAGCGGGACGTCCTCGCGCTGGTCGGCGAGGGCCGGACGAACCTGCAGATAGCGCAGGCACTGCACCTGTCCCCGGCGAGCGTGAAGACGTACGTCTCGCGGATTCTGACGCAGCTCGACCTCTCGAACCGGACCCAGGCCGCGATCCTCGCCTACGAGGCGGGGCTGGTCCGCGCCGCGTGAGCACTGTCCCGAAGAGGTCTGGCCGGGACGTGCGTGATCGAAAACAATGGCGCCCATGACGACGACTCCCCGCTCCCGGGCCCGGTCCTTCGACAGCGCCGCCGCTCTCTACGGGCAGCACCGGCCCGGCTATCCCGAGGCCCTGTACGACGCCGTCGAGGAGCTGGCCGGGCGCCGGTTCGCCGGGGCCCGGGTGGCCGATGTGGGTGCGGGGACGGGGATCGGGACGGCGCCGATGCGCGCCCGGGAGGCCGAGGTGGTGGCGGTGGAGCCCGGGGACGGGATGGCCGCCGAGTTCCGGCGCACCCGGCCGGGGATCCCGATCGTGCGCGGGGACGGGGACCGGCTGCCGCTGGCCGGGGCCGCCTTCGACTTCCTGACGTACGCCCAGGCCTGGCACTGGACGGATCCGGCCCGGTCCGTGCCCGAGGCCCGCCGGGTGCTGAAGCCCGGCGGGGCGCTCGCGATCTGGTGGAACGACCTGGACGAGTCGGCCGGCTGGGTCGCGGCGCAGGGAGAGCGGATCCGTGCCTTCTTCGCGGCCGACGGCCCGGGCGGCGCGGTCGCCGGCGGGGCCGGCGCGGTCGGCGGGACCGCCCAGGCCCTGGGCTACCGCACGCTTCCGCGCGGCCTCGACTCCGGTTTCGCCACGCGGACCGTCCCGTGGTCCCGGCGGATCCCGCTGGAGGCGCACCTGGCGAACCTGGCCAGCCACTCCGCGTTCCTGCTGCTGGGCGAGGCGGGGACGCGGGAGTTCCTGGACGCCGAGCGGGCCCGGCTGGATCCGGTCTTTCCGGACGGAGTGGTGGAAGAGCCCTACGTGGTCACGCTCAGCGTGGCCGTCATCTGAGACGGCGCGGTCGCAGCCCTAGGGCCTGTCGTCAAACTCCCGTCGTCGCCCGCAGGGCGGCCTCGCGGCGTCTGGTGCGTGCTCTCGGCGTGCCGGGCGGAAGCCCGCGTACTGGACGTACGTGGGCTTTCGCCCGGTGCGGCGAGAGCGCGTGCCAGACGCCGCGAGGCAGACGGGAATTTGACGACAGGCCCTGGCGGATTGCGCCCCGGCCGCGTGAGGCTGACCGCCATGTCGCCCACTCCGCCGTCTTCCCGGCTGTCTCCGCCCGTCCACGCGTTCTTCCTCGTCAACGAAGGGCTCGCCTTCCTGCTGGAGCTGCTGATCCTCGTCGTGCTCGCCTGGTGGGGCTTCAGCCGGGACATCGGATGGGCCGGGTCCCTCGGCCTGGCGGTGGCCGCGCCGGCCGCCGCCGCCGTGCTCTGGGGGATGTTCGCCGCGCCGAAGGCGCGGTTCACCGTTCCCCTGGCCGCTCAGCTCGGGGTCAAGGCCGTGGTGTTCGGCGCCGCCGCCCTGGCGCTGCTCGCGCTCGGGCAGCGGCAGCCGGCCCTGTGGTTCGCGGTGGCCGTGGTCGTGAACACGGCCCTCTCCTCCACGTTTCGGACTTACCGCACCCGATCCTGAAGCACCGCCGCCCGGCACTGCGAGGGGCTCCCCCAGGCGTCGCGCAGCGGGCGGGCCTTGCGCAGCCACAGCGAGAGGTCGAGCTCCTCGGTGTAGCCGACGGCGCCGTGGAGCTGGAGCGCGGTCATGGCGGCCGCGTACGCCGCCTCGCCCGCGGTCAGCTTCGCCGCGGCGATCTCCCCGGGGGCCAGGGAGAGCGCGGCCGCCCAGAGCAGCGGCCGGGCGAACTCCAGGCCGATCAGGGTGTCGGCCAGCCGGTGCTTCACCGCCTGGAAGCCGCCGATCGCCGTGCCGAACTGGGTGCGCTGCTTCGCGTACTCCACCGTGCGCGCGAGGAGTGCCTCGCCCGTGCCGAGGCACTGGGCGGCGGTGAGCAGCCGGGCCCAGTCCGCGGCGTCCCGGGCCGCCGCGGTGACCGCCGGGCCGGCGGCGAGGAGTTCGCCGCCGGTGTCCGGGAGGGCCAGGCGGCGGGCGGGGTCGATGGAGGTGCGCAGCGGGCCGGCGCCGGCGGCCAGCCGGAGCTCCCCGGCCGCCGACACCGTGAAGAGGTGGGTGGCCGCGTCGGCGTCCAGGGCGTACGGGCCCCCGCCGGGCAGGGTGAGGGTGGCCGAGGTCTCCCCCGCCGCGAGCCCGGGGAGGAACCGCTTGGCCAGTGCTTCGTCGCCGAGCCGGGTCAGGAGTACGGCGGCTGCGGCCGTCTCCACGACCGGGCCGGGGACCCCGGCGCGGCCCAGCTCCACGAAGCCGGTGGCCAGCTCCAGGGGCATGAGGCCCATGCCCTCGTGGGCCTCGTCGGCCGCGAGGGCGAACAGTCCGGTGGCGGCGATCCGCGCCCACAGGGCCCTGCCCGGGGTGTGGTCGCCCGCGCCCCAGGCCCGTACCGCCGCCGGGACGTCGGAGGCGGCGAGCAGGCCGTGCAGGGTGCGGGCGAAGTCCGACTGTTCCTCGGTCGGCAGGAAGCGCATCAGCGGCGGCCCTTCGGGAGGCCGAGCAGCCGCTCGGCGATGATGTCGCGCTGGATCTCGTTGGTGCCCGCGTAGATGGGCCCGGCGAGGGAGAAGATCCACGGTTCGGCCCATGGCCCGTCGGCGAGTTCCGCGTCGGGGCCCAGCAGGTCGAGGGCGCTCTCGTGCAGGGCGATGTCGTACTGGGACCAGAACACCTTGTTCAGGCTGGACTCGGCGCCGATCGTCTCGCCGGCGGCGAAGCGGGAGGCGTTGGCCCAGGTGAACAGCTGGTAGGCGCGGGCTCCGACGACGGCGTCGGCGACCCGGTCGCGCAGCGCGGTGTCGGCGGGGTCTCCGTGGCTCTGCCACAGCTCGACGAGGCGGTCGGAGGCGGCGAGGAAGCGGCCGGGGGCGCGCAGGGTGAGTCCGCGTTCGTTGCCGGTGGTGGACATGGCGATGCGCCAGCCCTGTCCGGGTTCCCCGATGACGTCCGCGTCGGGGACGAAGACCTCGTCGAGGAAGAGTTCCGCGAAGGCGGGTTTGCCGTCGAGGCGGCCGATGGGCCGCACGGTGACCCCGGGGGCGCGCAGGTCGAACATCAGGTAGGTGAGGCCCTGGTGGGGTTTGGGGGCTTCGGGGTCGGTGCGGAAGATCCCGAAGGCGCGGTCGGCGAAGGCGGCCCTGGAGGACCAGGTCTTCTGCCCGGACAGCAGCCAGCCGCCTTCGGTGCGCACGGCGCGGGACTTCAGGGAGGCGAGGTCGGAGCCGGATTCGGGCTCCGACCAGGCCTGGGCCCAGATCGTCTCGCCGCTCGCCATGGAGGGCAGGACGCGGGCGCGCTGCTCGTCGGTGGCGTGGTCGAAGAGGGTGGGGGCGAGGAGGTTGATGCCGTTCTGGGAGACCCGGCCGGGCGCGCCGGCGGCCCAGTACTCCTCCTCGAAGACCAGCCAGTGCTCGATGTCCACGCCGCGGCCGCCGCACTCCTCGGGCCAGGACACCACCGCCCAGCGGGCGGAGTGCAGGAGCGCCTCCCATTCCCGGTGGGCGGCGAATCCCTCGCGGGTCTCCAGGGAGGGGAGGGGGGTGGCGGGCACGTGGGCGGCCAGCCAGTCGCGCGCCTCGGCCCGGAAGGCCTCCACGTCCGTCGCATGGTTCAGGTCCATCAGCTGTTCGCCTCCTTCATCGCGGCATCCTTCATCGCGGACAGGTTCATGCCGCCGAGCGAGTCCGCCGCCGTTTCGGCGTTGTGGGCGTGCGCGAGGTGGTGCAGGCCGAAGACGGAGTCCATGCCGGTGTGCAGGCCCTGGAGGTCCTCGGCCTGGTTGACGGCCCGCTTGGTGAGGGCGAGGCCGAAGGAGGGCATCTCGGCGATCCGCAGGGCGAGCCGGTCGGTGGCCTCTGCCAGTTCGGCCCGTTCGACGACGCGGTTGACCATGCCGATCTCGTGGGCGCGGCGGGCGGGCATCCGGTCGCCGGTGTAGAGGAACTCCTTGGCGATGCGCGGGGGCATGGCCCACGGGTGGGCGAAGTACTCGACGCCCGGGATGCCCATGCGGACGACGGGGTCGGCGAAGAAGGCGTCCTCGCTGGCCACGATCAGGTCGCAGACCCAGGCGAGCATCAGCCCGCCGGCCACGCACGCGCCGTGGACGGAGGCGATGACGGGCTTGGGCAGTTCGCGCCAGCGCCGGCACATGCCGAGGTAGACCTCGGATTCGCGGGCGAAGCGGGATTCGGCTCCGGAGCGCTGGGAGTGGTCCCACCACAGGCCGGCCCGGCGTTCGAAGGGCAGGTGCGCGTCGCGCTCGGGGGTGCCGATGTCGTGGCCCGCGGAGAAGTGCTCACCGGCTCCGGCCAGGACGAGGACCTTGACCGCGGGATCGTCGGCAGCCCGGTAGAAGGCGTCGTCGAGTGCGTAGGTCATCGCGCTGTTCTGGGCGTTGCGGTACCGGGGGCGGTTCATGGTCACGTACGCGACCGGGCCGCGGCGCTCGTAGAGCACGGGGGTTTCGTCGGGCATCCCTGGGATCCTTCCCTAACAAGTGTTTGGTAGGTTAACGTACGGCCATGAGCAGCGTCGAGGAGTTCCGCACCGAGGTTCGGACTTGGCTACGGGCCCACCTCACCGGTGAGTTCGCCGCCCTCAAGGGCCGCGGCGGACCGGGCCGGGAGCACGAGGCCTTCGCCGAACGCCTCGCGTGGGAGCGGCACATGGCGGCGCACGGCTGGACCTGCGTGGGCTGGCCCGTCGAGTACGGCGGCCGCGGCGCGAGCACCGCACAGCAGATCGCCTTCCACGAGGAGTACGCGCTGGCCGACGCGCCCGCGCGCGTGAACCACATAGGAGAGCAGCTCCTCGGCCCCACCCTCATCGCGCACGGCACCGAGGAGCAGCGGCGGCGCTTCCTGCCGCCCATCCGGGCCGTGGAGGAGCTGTGGTGCCAGGGCTACAGCGAGCCCGACGCCGGCTCGGACCTGGCCAACATCCGCACCCGGGCCGCCCTGGTGGACGGCGCGTGGGTGGTGGACGGCCAGAAGATCTGGACCTCCCTGGCCCACGCCTCCCAGTGGTGCTTCGTCGTCGCCCGCACCGAACCGGGCTCCCGCCGGCACGCGGGGCTGTCCTACCTCCTGGTCCCGATGGACCAGCCCGGGGTGGAGGTCCGGCCCATCGTGCAGCTGACCGGGACCTCGGAGTTCAACGAGGTCTTCTTCGACGGGGCCCGCACCGACGCCGCCCACGTCGTCGGCGCGCCCGGCGAGGGCTGGGCCGTCGCCATGGCCACCCTCGGCTTCGAGCGCGGCGTCTCCACCCTCGGCCAGCAGGTCGGCTTCCGCCGCGAACTCGAGGACCTGGCCGCACTGGCGAAGCGCAACGGCGCGATCGCCGATCCGCTGATCCGCGACCGGCTCGTCCGGGCCTGGATCGGCCTGGAGACCATGCGCGCCTCCGCCCTGCGGCCCGGGGTCGCGCCGTCCACGGCCAAGCTGTACTGGGCCCGCTGGCACCGGGACCTCGGCGAACTCGCCATGGACGTCTGCGGAGCCGCCTCGCTGCTGGCGGCGGGGGCGCACGGGGACCCGTACGACCTCGACGACTGGCAGCGGCTCTTCCTCTTCTCCCGCTCCGACACCATCTACGCGGGCTCCGACGAGATCCAGCGCACCATCGTCGCCGAGCGCATCCTCGGCCTTCCCAAGGAGGTCCGGGCATGAACGCACCGGAAGACCGGCCCGGCAACGTGCTCCGCAACGCACCCGAGTACGTGGCGGGACACGGGCTGCTGACCGGCCGGACCGCCGTGATCACCGCGGCCGCCGGGGCCGGTATCGGCGGGGCGACCGCACGGCGGTTCCTGGAGGAGGGCGCCCGGGTCCTCATCGGCGACGCGCACGCCCGGCGCCTCAAGGAGAGCGAGGAGGCGCTGGCCGCGGAGTTCGGCGCGGACAAGGTCGCCTCCCTGCCCTGCGACGTCACCGACGAGGAGCAGGTGGGCGCCTTCTTCGCGCTCGCCGAACGGCTCCACGGCCGCCTCGACCTCGTCGTCAACAACGCCGGGCTGGGCGGCACGGCCGACCTCGTCGCCATGACCGACGACCAGTGGTCCCGCGTCCTCGACGTCACGCTGAACGGCACCTTCCGCTGCACCCGCGCCGCGATGCGCTCGATGCGGGCCTCCGGGACGGGCGGGGTGATCGTCAACAACGCCTCCGTCATCGGCTGGCGCGCCCAGAGGGGGCAGGCCCACTACGCCGCCGCCAAGGCCGGGGTGATGGCGCTGACCCGCTGCGCGGCGCTGGAGGCCGCGGAGTTCGGCGTACGGATCAACGCGGTCGCGCCGAGCCTCGCCATGCACCCTCACCTGGTGAAGGTCACCAGCGAGGAGCTGCTCACCGAACTCACCGCCCGCGAGGCCTTCGGCCGGTACGCCGAGCCCTGGGAGGTGGCCAACGTCATCGTCTTCCTGGCCAGCGGCTACTCGTCGTACATGACGGGCGAGACCGTGTCGGTCAGCAGTCAGCACGCGTAGGGCGACCTATGACGAGAATGGCCGGGTGTCAACGAACAAGCCGATCGCATCGACGGCCAAGAAGAAGCCCCAGGTGACGGCGTCGCCCGAACGCCGCCGCGAACTCCTCGACACCGCCGCCGAGGTCTTCGCCGCGCAGGGCTACAACGCCACCACCGTCCGCAAGATCGCCGACGCTGCCGGCATGCTCGCCGGCAGCCTCTACTACCACTTCGATTCCAAGGAATCGATGCTCGACGAGATCCTCTCCGCCTTCCTGACCGAGCTGTGGGAGGGGTACGACACCGTGCTCGCCGCCGGTCTCGGACCCAGGCAGACCATCGAGGCCCTCGTCACCGAATCGTTCCGGGAGATCGACCGGCACCGCGCCGCGGTCGCCATCTACCAGAAGGAGTCCCGGCACCTGTCGGTCCAGCCCCGCTTCCACTACCTCTCCGACTCGCAGGTCAAGTTCGAGAAGGCGTGGCTGGGGACGCTGGAGCGCGGGGTCGCGGACGGGGTCTTCCGCGCCGACCTGGACATCCGCCTCACCTACCGCTTCGTGCGCGACACGGTGTGGGTGGCGGCGTCCTGGTACCGGCCGGGCGGCCATCACAGCCCCGAGGAGATCGCCCGCCAGTACCTGTCGATGGTCCTGGACGGCATCGCCACACGCACGTAATCCATCCCCGGCACCTGCCTGGATATCCCTGAGGAGTTCCGATGCCCGAGGCCTACATAGTCGAAGCGGTACGCACCCCCGTGGGGCGGCGCAAGGGGGGCCTGTCCGAGGTCCACCCTGCCGACCTCGGAGCGCACGTCCTCAAGGCGCTCGTCGAGCGGTCCGGGATCGACCCGTCGGCCGTGGAGGACGTGGTCTTCGGCTGCCTCGACACGGTGGGGCCGCAGGCCGGGGACATCGCCCGGACCGCCTGGCTGGCGGCGGGGCTCCCCGAGGAGGTACCGGGCGTCACCATCGACCGCCAGTGCGGATCCTCGCAGCAGGCCGTGCACTTCGCGGCGCAGGGCGTCATGTCCGGCACCCAGGACCTGGTGGTCGCGGGCGGCACCCAGAACATGTCGATGATCCCGATCGCCTTCGCCTCGCGGCAGGCGGCGGAGCCGCTGGGCTTCACCGAGGGCCCGTACCTGGGCTCGGCGGGGTGGCGGGCGCGGTACGGGGACTCCCCCGTCAACCAGTTCCACGGTGCCCAGCTGATCGCCGAGAAGTGGGGCATCTCCCGCCTCGACATGGAGGAGTTCGCCCTGCGCTCCCACCAGCGGGCGCTGCGCGCGATCGACGAGGGCCGCTTCGAGCGGGAGATCGTGCCGTACGGGTCGGTGTCGGTGGACGAGGGTCCGCGCCGCGACACCACCCTGGAGAAGATGGCGGGGCTGAAGCCGGTGATGGAGGGCGGCACGATCACGGCCGCGGTCTCCTCCCAGGTCTCGGACGGCGCGGCGGCGATGCTGCTGGCCTCGGAGCGGGCGGTACGGGAACACGGGCTGCGCCCGCGGGCCCGCATCCACCACCTGTCGGTCCGCGGCGAGGACCCGATCCGCATGCTGTCGGCGCCGATCCCGGCGACGGCGTACGCCCTGAAGAAGACGGGCATGTCCCTCTCCGACATCGACCTGGTCGAGATCAACGAGGCCTTCGCCCCGGTGGCCCTGGCCTGGCTGAAGGAAACGGGCGCGGACCCGGCGCGGGTCAACGTCAACGGCGGCGCGATCGCCCTGGGACACCCCCTGGGCGCCACGGGCGTCAAGCTGATGACGACCCTGCTGCACGAACTGGAGCGCACGGGCGGCCGCTTCGGCCTCCAGACCATGTGCGAGGGCGGCGGCCAGGCCAACGTCACGATCATCGAGCGGCTGTAGCTCCCGCCGGATCCCGGGAGCCGTCTTTACCGCCGGCAAACCGCCCCCTGGTGATCCTTGGGCCCAGGCCGTCTCTTCCGGAGAGACGGCCTGGTCAAGAATCCATCGGAGGCCCACATGAGCGACCCAGCCGACGCGCGGGGCGGTTCCCCGGACCCGGGCGCCGCCCTCACGCCGACCGCGGGCGAAGAGGCCGGGCCCGGCTCCGGGAAGCGCCCCTTCTGGAAGGAGGTGCCGCTGCTCGTCACCATCGCCCTCGTGCTGGCGTTCGGGATCAAGACGTTCGCGTTCCAGGCGTTCTCGATCCCTTCCGTCTCGATGCAGAACACCCTCCAGCGCGGGGACCGGGTCCTGGTCGACAAGCTCACCCCCTGGTTCGGCTCGGAGCCCGAACGCGGCGAGGTCGTCGTCTTCCACGACCCGAGCAACTGGCTGGAAGGCGAGCCCACCCCGGAGCGCAACGTCGTCCAGAACTTCCTCGGCACCATCGGCCTGATGCCCTCGGCCGATGAGAAGGACCTGATCAAGCGCGTAATCGCGGTCGGCGGCGACACGGTCGAATGCCGCCTGAACGGACCGGTCGAGGTCAACGGGAAGGCCCTGGACGAGCCGTACGTCTTCCCTGGGAACACCCCCTGCGACGACAAGCCGTTCGGGCCGGTCACCGTGCCCGCCGGGAAGCTCTGGGTCATGGGGGACCACCGGCAGAAGTCCTCCGACTCCCGCTACCGCCTGAACGACCCGAAGACCCACGGGTTCGTGCCGGTCGAGGAGGTCGTCGGCCGGGCCGTCGTCGTCGGCTGGCCGGTCACCCGCTGGGCGACACTGCCGGTCCCCGACACCTTCGGGCAGCCGGGAATCGGCGACCAGGCCCAGCGCTAGCGCTGGGCCGCGGTGCGGCGGGAGAGGCGGGTCAGGGAGACCGTCTGGGTCAGGATCAGGGCTCCGGTCAGGGCCTGCCAGAGGAGCGGGTCGGGGGCGTCCAGGGCTTGGGCCGCGCACAGTACGATCGCCACCGCGCCGAGCGCCAGCACGATCCGGTGGACGAAGCCGGCCTCGGTGCCGTGCGGCAGTCCGGACACGAGGGCGACCAGGGCCAGCATGATCGGAAGCCAGTGCTGCTGGGAGTCGCGCATCAGCAGCGCGGCGGCGAACTCCGCTGCGAGGGCGAGGGAGTTGCGCGCCAGGGCCCCCGGGACCGATATCGACATGCGCACATCATGCCGGGGATATTCGCGTGCGGGCTCGGCGGGGCGCCCCCTAGGATCCGGGGCAAGGGCTGGGTCGTAGCACAGAGGTAGTGCGCCTACACAGCATGGAGGAGGACGCCGGTTCGAATCCGGCCGCCCAGCCCCCTCCTCTTCTTCTTTACGGCGCGCCTTCTCTACGACGCGCCTTCTCTACGGCGTGTCCTCTCTACTGCGTGCCCGTCGCCGCCACCCACGCCCCCGCCGCCGCGATCGCCGCGGCCGCGGCGGGGAGCGGCAGGCCGAGGAACCCGTGGAAGACCCCGGGGACCAGCTGGATCGCGCAGTCCACGCCCGCCTCCCCCAGCCTTCGCCCGTAGGCCAGGCCCTCGTCGCGCAGGACGTCGCAGTCGGCCAGGACCAGCAGGGTGCGCGGCAGCCCCGAGAGGTCGGGGGCGCGCAGCGGGGAGACGTGCGGGTGGGCCGGGTCGCCGCCGTACTGCTCCCAGTACCAGGCCATGTGCGCGGCCGTGTGGAAGTACCCCTCGGCGAACTCGGCTACGGAGGGGTGCTCCATGGAGGCGTCCAGCGGCGGGTAGAACAGCAGCTGGCCGGCGACCAGTTCGGGGGCGCGCAGGGCCGTCACGGCTGCGAGGTTGCCTCCGCTGGAGTCCCCGGCGACGACCAGCCGTGCGGGGTCGCAGCCCAGTTCGGCCGCCCGCGCCCGGGCCCAGAGGAGCACTGTCAGCGCGTCGTCGGGCGCCGCCGGCCAGGGGTGTTCGGGTGCGAGGCGGTAGTCCGCGGAGACCACCACCGCGCCCGAGGCCGCGGCCAGCGCCCGGCACAGCGCATCGTGGGTGTCCAGGCCGCACATCACCCAGCCCCCGCCGTGGAAGAACACCGCCAGCGGGCGGTCCCCGGCGCCCGGCGCCGGGTCGTAGACGCGGACGGGGACGCCGTCCGCGACCGCGTCCCGTACGGAGGCCACCTCCACGCCGCCGCCGCGGGAGCCGGACGCGGCCGCCCGCAGGGCGGCCGGGTCCCCCGGTCCGGGAAAGAATGCCGACATCGCGTCGCACAGCCCGCGGGCCGCAGGGGACAGGGAGCCGGTACCCGAGCCGGTACCCGTGCCGGTGCCGCTCATCGCGCCGTCATCCCGCCGTCGACCGTGAACTCCGCGCCCGTGATGTACGAGGAACCGTCCGAGCAGAGGAAGAGGACCAGTTCCCCGACCTCCTCGGGCCGCCCGATCCGCCCCAGCGGCAGGTGCGACCAGTCCCGTCCCGCGACGGCCTCGCTGACCATCGGGGTGTCGATCGCCCCCGGATGCACGGAGTTGACCCGGATCCGGTCCCCCGCCAGGTCCAGTGCGGCCGACTTCGTCAGCCCGCGCAGGGCGAACTTGCTCGACCCGTACGCCGCGTGGCCCGGGATGCCGACCAGTCCGGCCGTGGAGGAGACGTTGACGATCGAGCCGCCTCCCCCGGCGCGCAGCACCGGGGCCACCGCCTGGATGCCGAGGAACGGCCCGAGGAGGTTGACGCGCAGCAGGGCTTCGAAGTCTTCGAGGCGCTGGCGTTCGACGTGGGCCGTGCGCCACAGCGCGGCGTTGTTGACCAGGGCGGAGATGGTGCCGAAGGCGCGTACGGCCTCGCGGACCACCTCCGACCAGTCGGCGGCGTCGGCCACGTCGTGGCGTACGTAGAGCCCCTGGTCTCCGAGGGAGTCGGCGACCGCGCGGCCCTCCTCCTCCCGGATGTCGGTGACCACGACGCGGGCTCCGGCCTCGGCGCACAGCCGGGCCTCGGCCGCGCCCTGGCCGCGGCCGGCGCCGGTGATGACGACGACCTTGCCGTCGAGGACCTTGCCGCTGTGGGCCTTGCCGTCGAGGGAGGGGGTCACGGGTCAGCCCTCCAGGGCGCGGAAGTGCGGGATGACGCTCTCGCCCCACTGGCGGATGGTCTCCATGCAGGCCTCCTGCGGGACGGTGCCCATCTGGATCAGGCACATGACCTCGTCGACGCCGATCTCGCGGAGCTGCTCGACGTAGGCGATGGCCGTCTGGGCGTTGCCGTAGGCATGCTCGGCGTTGTAGGTGCCGGTGTCTATGGGGCGGGCCGGGATGTTCGCCTCGTGGAGCTTGGCGACCAGCTCCTCGCGTCCCTTCTCCAGCGCGGCCACGTGCTCCTCGGCGGTCTCGTCCTCGGAGTAGCCGGTGGGCTCGGGGGCGTTGCCGTACCAGTGGGCGATGGACTCGGCGAAGAAGCGCTGGCCGCGGGTGCCCAGGCGCAGGGCGCGTTCGGCGTCGTCGAGGACGATGGTGGGGCAGAGCGCGGAGAGGTGGTCGTTGACCTCGGTGGAGACGAAGCGCTCGCCGCTGCGGGTCGCGATGGCCTCGTCGTAGACCTTGCGCATGGTGCGGACGTCGTCGGCGCCGGCGAAGCCCATCACGAGGGCTCCGATGCCCAGTTCGGCGGCGAGCTTGAGGGTGTCGTGCTTGGAGCAGGCCATGAAGAGCGGCGGGTGCGGGTCTTGGACCGGGCGGGGCAGGATCGCACCGGGGCCGATGTCGATGGAGCCGTGCCACTCGAACTTCTCCTCGCGCCAGGCGGAGGAGAAGATCCGCAGCGCCTCTTCCATCTGCGGGTAGGTGTCCTCGGGGCGGACCCCGTACATGGACATCTCCTGGCGGGTGGCGCCGCGGCCCGCGCCGATGTCCACGCGGCCGCCGGAGAGCACGTCGAGCATGGCGGCGCGTTCGGCGACGCGCACGGGGTGCTGGTAGCCGAAGGGCATGGTGACGACGCCGTGGCCGATGCGGATCTTCTCGGTCCGGGCGGCGACCCAGGTCAGGAAGATCTCGGAGGCGCTCATGTGGGCGTACTGGGTGAGGGCGTGGTGCTCCACGGCCCAGATCCGGTCGAAACCCATCTCCTCGGCGAACACGGCCTGTTCGACGCAGTCGTGGATGACCTGGCGCTCGCGTTCGGGCGTCGGGTCGACGAGCTGCGCCTCGAAGATCATCGAGAACTTCACGGGGGACCTCCCAGCCGTGCGCTGGGCACGGCACGTCGGTGATGTATTTCGAATAGGAATACTTCTAGCAGTCATACCCCGCCGGGGGAAGGGCGCCGCGAAGACCGGTCGTAGACTGCGCTGCGTGACGAACGAGGCGACAGAAGAGGCGAACGGCCGCACGCTCCCCGCGACCAGCTGGGCGGTGCTCGGACTGCTCTCCTTCGGGGAGGAGCTCTCCGGCTACGACCTGAAGAAGTGGTCGGACTGGTCGCTGCGCTTCTTCTACTGGAGCCCGTCCTTCAGCCAGATCTACAGCGAGCTCAAGCGGCTGGAGAAGGCCGGCTACGCCTCTTCGCGGATGGTCGCCCAGGAGACCGGCACCCGCGACAAGCGGGTGTACCGGATCACGGACGAGGGCATGACGGCCGTACGGCGCTGGGCGCGCGAGGCGCCCGTCGACCCGCCGGTGCTCAAGCACGGGCCGATGCTGCGGCTGTGGCTCGGCCACCTGCTGGAGCCGGAGCAGATGCGCGAAGTCCTGGTGCAGCACCAGGAGTTCGCGGAGAAGATGCGGCGGCGCGCGGTGGCCGACGCGGACGGGGCCAAGGAAGAGGCCTCGTGGGCGTACCCGACGCTCACCCTCAAGTGGGCGGAGCGGTACTACGCCTCCGAGCGCGACCTCGCGGCGGCCATGCTGGACGACATCGCGGCACTGGAGAGCGGGCGCGGCGCGAGCCCCGCACCGGCCCCGGATCCGGCGCCCGGCAAGCCCGGCAAGCGCCCGTAGGTGCGCCGGAAGTAGAGCAGCGGCGCGCCTTCGCGGTGTGCCGTGAGGGCGGTGACCCGGCCCAGGGCGATGGCGTGGTCGCCGCCGTCCAGGGCGGCCTCCAGATCGCATTCGGCGGTGGCGAGGACCCCGTCCAGCAGGGGCGCGCCGTTCCCGCCGGCCCGCCAGGGGACACCGGCGAACTTGTCGCCCCCGGTGACGGCGAAGCGGCGGCACAGCTCTTGCTGGTCGGCGGCGAGGATGTTGACGGCGAAGGCCCCCGCCGCCTGGATCCCGGGCCAGGTGGTGGACGTGCGCGCCGGGCAGAAGCAGACCAGCGGCGGGTCCAGGGACACGGAGGAGAAGGACTGAACGGCCATCCCCACGGGGCGGCCGTCGGCTCCGCGTGCCGTGATGACGGCGACGCCGGTACAGAAGCTGGACAGGACCGACTTCATGTCGGGCATGGCTGCCTCCCTCATGAGAACCTCCCTGATTATTTCTACTAGGTATATGCCTAACCGAAACACCTGTGATTGGATACCGCCCACGCTCGCTCGTCAAGTAGGGAGGGTCCGATGCCACCACCACCCCCGCCTCAACCACAGCAACAGCCGCAGCCGCAGCCGCCCGCCACGCTCGCCCGGCTCCCCGAGTACGCCGCCGACGCGTACGGGGAGCGCGAGGCGCTCGCCGACGGAGAGGTCCGCTGGACCTTCGCCCGCCTCGCCGCCGAGATCTCCGCGGCCGCCCGCGCCGCCATCGCCCACGGCATCCGCCCCGGCGACCGGGTCGCGATCTGGGCCCCCAACAGCCGCCGGTGGATCACCGCCGCCCTCGGCGCGGTCGGCGCCGGAGCCGTCCTCGTACCGGTCAACACCCGCTACAAGCCCGCCGAGGCCGCCGACGTCATCCGGCGCAGCGGCGCCCGCGTGCTGTTCACCGAGCGCGGGTTCCTCGGTACCGACTACGCCCG
The DNA here is from genome assembly GCF_042730015.1 of Streptomyces sp. NPDC059957. Classification (NCBI taxonomy): domain Bacteria; kingdom Bacillati; phylum Actinomycetota; class Actinomycetes; order Kitasatosporales; family Streptomycetaceae; genus Streptomyces; species Streptomyces sp. NPDC059957. The sequence continues at coordinate 29,956 of NZ_JBHWMB010000014.1, forward strand.
TGACCTGCACGCCTCCGGCGAGGACCTCGGGGCGCTCGCCTCGACGGTGATCCTGCGCGACGGGCGCGGGGAGCACTGCGCGGGTGACGACGGCGCAGGCGTCTCCTGGGAGGCCTACCTGCACGCCGGCGAGGCCGTCCCCGACGCGGAGCGGGCCGCGCGGGCCGCCGCCGTACGCCCCGGGGACCTCAGCGACATCCTCTACACCTCGGGCACCACCGGGCGCTCCAAGGGGGTCATGACCACCCACGGCCAGACCGTCCGGCTCTACGCCTCCTGGTCCGGCCTTGTCACCCTGCGCCCCGGCGACCGCTACCTGCTGGTCAACCCCTTCTTCCACACCTTCGGCTACAAGGCCGGCGTGCTCGCCTGCCTCCTGCGCGGGGTCACGATGCTCCCCGAGGCCGTCTACGACGCCGACCGCATCCTGCACCGCATGGCCGCCGAGCGCGTCACCTGTCTGATGGGCCCGCCGACCGTCTTCCACGGCCTGATCCGCCACCCGGCGCGGGCCGCGCACGACCTGTCGGCGCTGCGCCTGGCCGGCACCGGGGCCGCCTCGGTGCCCACTTCCCTCGTCGAGGAGATCCGCGGCGAACTGGGGGCGCCCGACGTGTTCACCGCGTACGGGCTCACCGAGTCCGGCGGAGTCGTGTCCGTCTGCCCCACCGACGCCGACGCCCGGACCCTCGCGCACACGGTCGGCCTGCCGCTGCCGGACACCGAGGTACGGATCACCGACCCGCTCGGCGCCGTGCTGCCCGCCGGGGAGCCGGGCGAGGTGCAGGTCCGCGGCTACCACGTCACCCCCGGCTACCTGGACGACCCGGCGAGCACCGCCGAAGCCGTGCTGCCCGGCGGCTGGCTGCGCACCGGGGACATCGGCGTGCTCGACGGGCGGGGCTACCTCGCCATCACCGACCGGCTGAAGGACATGTACGTGGTCGGCGGCTTCAACGCCTATCCGGCGGAGGTGGAGAACGTGCTGCTGACCCACCCCGCCATCACCGACGCGGCGGTCGTCGGCGCCCCCGACGAGCGGCTCGGCGAGGTCGGGGTGGCCTACGTCGTCACCACCGGCCCGGTCACCTCCGAGGAGCTGACCGCCTGGACCCGGGAACGCCTGGCCAACTTCAAGGTGCCTCGGCGGTTCACCCGGCTGGAGGAGCTCCCGCGCAACGCGGGCGGCAAGCTGCTGAAGACGGAGCTGCGCCGCACGGCGCGAGGGGAGTCGGCGTGAGGCCGCTGGAGCCGACGGGGGAGCAGGAAGAACTCCGCGGCGCGGTACGGGCCGTCCTGGCCCGCCACCCCGGCCACACCGCCTGGGCTCCGCTGACGGCGCAGATCGGCGCGGCCGGGCTCGCGGTCCCCGAGGAGTACGGCGGGCTGGGCTGCGGGCCCGCCGAAGTCGGGGTGGTCATGGCGGAGTTGGGGCGCGCGCTGAGCCCCGTACCGTACCTGGGTTCGGCGGTGCTGACCGTGGGGGCCCTGCTCGCGGCCGGCGACCGGGAAGCCTGCGCGAAGCACCTGCCGGACCTGGCGGAGGGCACGGTCGTGGGCGCGCTGGCCTGGGCGGAGTCCCCGGGTGCCGGACCTGGCTCGGCGGGGAGCAGCGGGTCCGGGCCCCGTTCCGACGTCCCGCGCGAGGGCTGGGAGGCCCACGAGCTCGCGGCCCGGGCCGAGCCGGCAGGCTCCGGCTGGCTGCTCACGGGCACCAAGCGGTACGTCCTGGCGGGACCGGCCGAACCGTCCCTGCTGCTGGCCTTCGCCAGGATGCACCCGGCCCCGGGCGCAGTCCCGGACGCAGCCCCGGGACCCGGAACCGAGCCCGGCCAGGGCCATGGCCCGCTCGGCCTGTTCGAGCTCGTCGCCGCGCCCGCGGCCTTCACCGTACGGTCCACGATGGACCGCACCCGCCCCCTCGCGGAGCTGACCCTGGACCGGACCCCGGCCCGGCTGCTCTCGGCCGACGGCGCCGGAGTCCTCGCCCGGGTCCGGGACCTGGCCTGCACGGCGCTCGCCGCCGAACAGGCGGGAGCGGCGGCGCGGGCGCTGGAGGCGACGGTCCGGTACGCGAAGGAGCGGGTGCAGTTCGGGCGGCCGATCGGCTCCTTCCAGGCGGTCAAGCACCGGCTCGCCGATCTGCACACCGCGGTGGAGGGCGCCCGCTCCCTCGCCCTCGCGGCAGCCGCCGCCGACGCGGCCCCGGACCTGGCGGCCGCCGCCAAGTCGGCCTGCTCGGAGGCCTACGCGTACGTGGCGGGCGAGATGATCCAGCTGCACGGCGGCATCGGCATCACCTGGGAGCACGAGGCGCACGAGTACTTCAAGCGGTCGCACGGCTCGTCCCTGCTCTTCGGCTCCCCCGCCGCGCACCGTCAACGGCTGGCGGCCCGTTTGGGGTTTCTCCCGACGGGGTGACGCGCCGGTGACCGGGGGCACGGGGGACGGTGGCTGTCGTACGCTCGGCCCATGACGGGCAGTGCGATAGACCTCCGGAAGATCGAAGAGACCGCCCCGGCGCTGGTGAGCCTGTACAAGAGCGCCGGGACCTCCCTCCGCACGCACGGCCTGGAGGGCGGCCGGGCCGCGGTCTACCTCGTCCTCGACTACTCCGGTTCCATGCGCCCGTACTACGACGACGGCAGCGTGCAGGCCCTCGCCGACCGGGTGCTGGGACTTTCGGCGCACCTGGACGACGACGCCCGCGTACCGGTCGTGTTCTTCTCCACGGAGGTCGACGCGGTCGAGGAGATCTCCCTGGCCGGCCACGAGGGGCGGGTCACCGCGATCGCCGCCGGTCTCGGCCACATGGGCAAGACGGCCTACCACGCGGCGATGGACGCGGTGATCGACCACTACCTGGACTCGGGGTCGGCCCTTCCCGCGCTCGTCGTCTTCCAGACCGACGGCGGCCCCATCAACAAGCTCGCAGCCGAGAAGTACCTGTGCAAGGCGGCCCGGCTGCCGCTCTTCTGGCAGTTCGTCGGCTTCGGCAACACGCGCAGCTCCCAGTTCGACTTCCTGCGGCGGCTGGACGAACTGCCCGTCCCGGGCGCGCGGGTCGTGGACAACGCGGGCTACTTCCACGCCGGCCCCGACCCGCGGACCGTCGCGGACTCGGAGCTCTACGACCGGCTCGTCGGGGAGTTCCCGGGGTGGCTGGCCGCCGCCCGGGCGGCGGGAATCGTGCGCGCCTGAGGGGCGGTTGTCACCGCCTCGCGCTTTGATGGAGGTATGACGACGAACAACTGGGCCGTATTCGAAAAGGCGGAACCGGAATTCGCGGCCGCCGTGCAGGCCCGCTTCGCGCAGTTCCCGCACCACGTCCTGGCGACCCTGCGCAAGGACGGCTCCCCGCGCGCGACCGGGCTGAACGTCGAGATCCGCGGCGGCGAGCTGTGGCTCGGCATGATGCCGGGGTCGATGAAGGGCAAGGACCTGCGGCGCGACGGACGCTTCGCCCTGCACACCAACCCGGGCGCGGGCGAGACGATGCCCGACGGGGACGTACGGATCTCCGGGCGCGCGGTGGAGATCGTGGAGCAGCCCGAGCTCCACCGGTACGCGGAAGAGGCCGAGGAGAACGACACCCCGCACCCCTTCGACCTCTTCCGCGCCGAGCTGACGGAAGTGGTGCACGTCGGCGTCGAGGGCGACGACCTGGTGGTCCGCTCGTGGACCCCGGAGCACGGGCTGCGCACCCTGCGCCGGGGCAATGACGACGAGCCGGCCCGCGAGGAGCCCGCGGCGGGCTGAGCCGGCCCGTCTCTCACAGCACTAGGTCCTGGCAGGGGTCCCGGTCAGGACGTCCGCCAGGATCCCGGGCGGGGTCTTGGCGGGGGCCTTCGGGGTCTTGGCGGGGGCCTTCGGGTTCTTGGCGGGGGCCTTGGAGGTCTTGGGCGCCTTGCCCGGGGCCTTCGGGGTCTTCGGAGCCTTCGCCGGGGCCGGTGTCTTCATGGCCGGGGCGCCGACTTCCAGCCAGCTCCGGTCGATGTTGAGCTTCACGTCCCCGTACGTGGCGTCGTGGTCCCCTCGGAACTGGTGGGCGCGGCGGCCCCCCGTCCACTGGTTCATACCGGCGGGCAGCCCCATGTCGGTGTCGGCGACGGAGGCCACGCCGTTCCAGCGGGCGACCCACAGCACGTCCGGCATGGCGTCCGGGGCCTGGGCGTAGTGGGCGCTCAGCGCCTTGGCCCCGGAGCTCGCGGCGACGTAGGCGGCGGCGCCGTAGCCCAGTTCGTGCAGGCGGACCGTCCAGGCCGTGAGGTAGGCGACGACCGGGGCGTCCCAGGTCGCCCGGTCCGTGTAGTTCTCCAGGTCGTTGTAGAGGACCGTGCCCTCGGCCATGCCCAGGGCCGCCGCGGCGTGGGCCGCGCCCTCGGCCTCGGCCCGGCCCTGCTCGTTGGCCTCGGAGGGGTCGGTGGACAGGCCCGTGGAGGAGCTGTTCCAGGGCTGGGGGCCGACCCAGATCGGCATGAGGTGCCAGCCCGCCTCGGCCTGCCGGCTCACCCATCCGGCGGTGAGCTGCGGCTGGGCGCAGGCGCGGGCACGGCCGCCGATGTACACGCCGACGGCGCCGAAGGGCGAGTCGGCCCGCCACGCGTTCATGGTGCGCTGGGTGGGGGCCGTGCAGGCGTCGAAGCCCTCGCCGGTGAAGGGCCCCTGGACGGTCGTACGGGGACCCCCGCCGGCGACGCCGACCGGATCGACGGGGACCGGGCCGGGGGCGGCCGGGGGTGTGAGGGCGCGGGCCGCCCTGGTGAGGACGCCACGGACGGCCTCGGGGGTGGACGCGTAGGAGACGGTGGCCATCACCCCGGCGCGGCGCAGGGCGTAGCGGATCTCGTTGCTGTCGCCCCGGACCTTGGGCAGGGGGTCGCCCTCCTCGCCCCCGACGGTGGGGATGTCGGCGCGCGGCGGGGCTCCGTCGAGCGGCTCCAGGTGCAGGGTGTCGGAGCGGGGGGCGGCGGCGCGGGCGGCTCCGCATTCGCCCTGGCCGCCGGCGTGCCCGAGGTAGAGGGTGGGCACGTCGAGGCGCAGGCAGGCGTCGGGGTTCCGGTCGAGGTCGACGACCCGCCAGTCGGCGGGGACGGTGAGGCGCAGCCCGCGGTAGTCGACGGTGCGGCCGTCCGCGCTGTGGGCGTCCGCGCCGCGGCCCTCGGCGGGGTGCCCGTCGGCGGCCCCGAGGGAGACGGGAGCGAGCAGCGCGGCGCCCAGCAGGCAGCTCAACATCATGTGGGAGGGGAGCATGTGACCCACTGTTACCAGAAGGCCCCGGTGTTGACGCAGAGGCACGAGAGCCCGCGGTCACCTGTTGACGGGACGGCCGCACCGCACCGCGCGCGCCCCTCCCCGGCTCCCCTTGGCTCCCCCTGCCCCCCCTGGCTCCCCCTGCCCCCCCCCTGGCGCCCACTCCGCCGCCGGGCGCCGACCGCGTTCCGGCCTACTCCTGCGGCTCCCCCTGTTCCTGGAAGGCGGGCAGGGCGAAGATCCGCTCCTTCCCCGCCTCCTCCATCAGCTCGACGAGCGGCAGCACCAGCTCCCACAGGTCCTGCTTGTCGACCTCGCGGACGAGTCCTTCGAGCTCCGCGTCGCCCAGTCCGGCGGCGGTGTCGGCCACCACCTTGCGCGCCTCCTCGGGCAGTACGCCGACCAGCGGCAGGAAGGCGCCCCACAGCGCGGTCGCCACGACGGCCCGTACCACCCCGGTCAGTACGAGCGGGTCCCGCAGGGAGTCCAGCCGGGCCACCGCGAGGCGGTCCTCCTCGCCGAGCAGCGCCACGAGCGGGAGCAGCGACTCCCACAGGCCCTCGGCGTGCGTCACCCGGACGAGCGAGTCGAGTTCGGCCGCGCCGAGGCGGGCGGTGAGTTCGGCGATCCGCAGCCGCTGGTCGCCGCCGACCATCGCGGCGACACCGAGGGCTTCCTCCCAGAGCCCCTCGGCGGCGGCGGCCCGTACGACCGCGCCGAGGCGCTCGTCGCCCATGAGCTCCAGGATCCGGGGCAGCCGCTCGGGCAGGTCCATGTAGAAGCCTGCGCGCAGCACCGCCGCGTCGTCGACCTGGTCGAGGATCCGGCGGAGCACCTGGTCCCGCAGGTGGCCCACGAACCGGCCCATGGTGAGGTGGTCGCGGTTCTCGGCGAGGGTGGTGGCGATGCGTACGACGAGTCCCTCGTCGAGCCGGTCGACGATCCCGGAGATCTTCCGCGGGTCCAGGTGCCCGCAGGCCTCGGCGGTGAAGGAGACGGGCAGTTTCTCGATGATGGCGGCGGCCCGGCCCGCTTCCAGGCGGCCGGCCACGCCGGCGGCGAGCCGGGGCCCGAGCGCCTTCTGTGAAATGGCGGCCGCCACCCCGGCCGGCACCAGCTTGGTCGCGGCGGCGATCCGGTCGAGCATCTCGGGTGCGCCGTCGTTCAGTACGCCGCTGACCTGCTCCCGGAACGCCCGTACGTCCTCGTCCGGCAGTGCGCGCAGGAAGCCGAGCTCCCCGGCGTCCGTGCCCACCAGCCGGGCGATCTTCTCCACTTCGGCGCGGCTCACCGGAACAGCACCTTGCGCACGGCCCCGCGCGCGAGGGCCGGGACCAGTCCCAGCGCCTCCTCGGCGGCCTGGTTCAGGCCTTCGGCCTGCCGCGCCCGCTCCGCCTTGAGCGCCTCGGCGAGCCGTACGAGCTCCCCGGCGTCCAGCTCCGCGAACGAAGCGGGCGGCCGGGCGCCCCCCAACTCCCCGCCCAAACGACCCATTTCCTCATCCGTACGCACGGGACGACCTCCCACACCAGAGACGACACGACGGCTCGCGTCGAGCGTGGGCCTGAATTGACTAATAGTCAATACTCGCGGGTAGGGCCTCCGGTGGGCGACCTCGGCTCCGTCGGCGGGTGGCTAACCGGTGAGGGCCGCTCCGGCGGCCCGCTCCAGCACCTCCAGCACGGTGTCGCGGAACAGGGTGGCCTTGTAGCCGGTCTGCGGTAGCGGCCGGCAGCGGTCGAGCACCGTCGCGGCCGCCGCCGCGAGGAGCTCGGGGGTGACCTCCCGGCCGATCAGGACGGTCTCCACCTCCGGCAGCCGCAGCGGGACCCGTGCCACGCCGCCCGCCGCGACGGCGGCGTGCGTGACGGTGGCGCCGTCCAGCGCGAGCCGGGCGGTGGCCTCGACCAGGGGCCATTCGCCGTGGGCCCGGCTGGTGGCGCGGTGGCAGGCGGCGCGTTCGCCCGGCAGGGGCGGTGGCAGCCGGACCGCGGTGAGGATGCGGTCCGGTGCCAGCAGGTGGTCGGCCCGGTGGAGCCGGCCGCCGTCCCCGTACAACTCGGCTACGCTGCGCGGCGATTCGCCGTGGATCTCGGCTGCGGCGTCATAGGTGAGCAGGGCCATCGCGAGGGTCGACGGGTGCGGGGCGACACACGGGCCGTCGCCGCTGACCACGCCGAAGTGGTGGTCGCCCTCGCGCGCGGGGCAGCCTGAGCCGCCCTTCTGGAGGCAGCTGAAGTGCGGATTGCGGTAGTACCAGCAGCGGTTGCGCTGGAGCAGGTTGCCGCCCAGGGTGCCGGCGGCGCGGATCTGCGGGGTCGCCGCGGTCCCGGCCGACAGCGCCAGGGCGGGCCAGCCGGAGCGCACCCGCGGATCGGTGGTCAGCTCGGCGAGCGTGGTGAGGGCGCCGATCCGCACCCCGCCGTCAGGCAGCGGCGTACAGCCGCGCAGGCCGTCGGCGCCGTCGAGGTCGGTGAACGGGCCCGGAGTGATGCCGGAGTGATGCCGCGCGGTGGTGTCGGTGCCACCGGCGCGCAGCTCCCCGCCGCGGGCCAGGACGGCGGCCGAGAGGTCGGTGAGGGTGGGCTCGGTGCTCACGTACCCAGTCCTTCCAGGAGGCGGTCGGGGCGGATGGGCATGTCGTACGGGCGCCGGCCGGTGGCGTCGTGGACCGCGTTGGCCAGGGCTGCCGCGGTGGGCAGGGTGGAGATCTCGCCGAGGCCGACTCCGCCGCCGGGGACGTGTTCGAAGCCCTCCTGATGGAAGTGGACGGTGATCTCGGGGGTGTCCGCGATGCCGGGGATGCGGTAGTCCTCGAGGTTGTCGGTGAGCACCCGGCCGGTGGCCGGGTCGGTGCGCCGCTCCTCGAACAGGGCGTAGCCGACGCCCTGGATGACGGCGCCCTCGCACTGGCTCCGGGCCAGGCGCTCCTCGTGGATGCGGCCCGCGGCGATGCCGCTCCACACGCGCAGGGGGCGGATCCGGCCGAGCCGGGTGTCCACTTCCACCTCGGCGACCTGCACCGATCCGGTGAATCCGCGGCCGATCGCCACGCCCCCCATGGTCAGATTGAGGGGGGTCACGAAGCCCCGGTGGTCCCGGGTGCGCCGGCCGGTGACCCGTACCCCGTTCGCGAGGCCCAACCGGGAGACCACGTCGCCGTCACCGGCGCCGAGCGCCTCGCGCAGCCGTGCGGCGGCGTCCGCGGCGGCGGGCACGATCGACGGCGTGGTGCGGCTGCCGCCGGAGGTGGGGCCGTGGACGGTGTCGCTGTGCCCGACCTCGGCACGCACCCTCTCCTCCGGCACGCCCAGCCCCTCGGCGACTGCCCGGTGCAGTACGGTGCGCGAGCCCGTGCCCATGTCCTGTACGGCGCAGCGGGCGACGACGATCCCGTCCTCGACGGTGAGCTCGACCTCGGTGACGGGGTCGAGGAAGTACAGCCAGTTGGCCGCCGCGACACCGACGCCCCGGCGGAAGCGCCCGGTGCCGCCGCGGGTGCCCGACCAGGCCGGGAGCGCCGAGGCCAGGTCGTAGAGCGCGTGGCGCTTCGGGTTCCCGTCCCAGCGGCGGCGGAGCGCGATCGGGTCCTGGCCGAGCCGGTGGGCCATCTCGTCGACGGCCTGCTCGAGGGCCCAGCACATCGTGGGGCCGCCGGGACCGCGGAACGGGGCGCCCGGCGGCCGGTGGGTGACGGCGTCGAAGTCCCGTAGCCGGCGCGGTGCCTTGCCGTACATGAACCGGGCGAGCGCCGCCACGGTGCCGCCGACCGAGACCCCGCCGTCGGTGTCCACGTCCATGGCCAGCGCGCTCAGCCCGCCTGCCGCGTCCGCGGCCATCGCCAGCCGGATCCGGGTGCCGGGCCGGTACCCGCCGTCGGTGAGCTCCTCGTCCCGGTCCAGCACCACCCGCACCGGGGCGCCGTGCAGCCGGGCCAGCTCCACCGCGGCGACCACGTCGGAGGTCAGCCCCATCTTGCAGCCGAAACCGCCGCCCACGTGGACGGCCCGGGCCACCACCCGTTCCACGGGCACGCCGAAGCGCTCGGCTGCGAGTACGGCCACCTGCTTGACCGACTGCGTGGACACCTCCAGGTGGAGGGTGCCGTCGACCCACTCCGCCAGGCAGGCGTGCGGTTCGAGCGGCGTATGGCTCTGCGCGGCGGTCGTGAACAGGCCCTCGACCACCCGCTCGGGGCTGTTCTTACGGGCCTCCGTGATCCGGCGCACGGCCGTGGCCGGGCGCTTGCTCATCGCCGACGGCCCGCGCCGGTTGCCGCGCCAGCGGGCGGGCGTCAGCTGCGGGGCCTCACCCGACCCGGGCGCCAGCTTCCGCGACGCCTTGTCCTCGTAGACCAGCGGCCCCTCGCCGGCCCGGGACCGGCTCACGTCGAGGGCGGCCGGCAGCACCTCGTACTCCACCGTGACCCGCTCGGCGGCCGCCCGTGCCGAGGCCCGGTCCGCCGCGGCGACCGCCGCCACGGGCTGTCCGACGTACCGCACCACCCCGTCGGGGGGCAGCATCGGCACCACCACCACATCCCCGGCCTCCAGGGACCGTACGTGCGCATGCGCGTGCGGCGAGCGGATGATCACGCCCTCCAGCAGCCCCTCGGGCCGGTGATCGGTGGTGTACCGGGCCGACCCGTCGACCTTCTCGGGAGCCTCGGCTCGCGGAACGGCCGCCGCCTCCCCGTCGTAGTCCCCCGCACAGGCCGCCGCCACGGCACTGAAGATCCCCTCATAGGCCCCGCACCGGCACAGGTGCCCCGCCAGCGCCTCCGCGATCTCCTCCCGCCCCGGCCTGCTCCGCCCGTGCGCGGCCCGCCACCGCTCGAAGAACGCGGCCGCCTCGACCACGAACCCGGGCGTGCAGTAGCCGCACTGGAGGGCGTCCTCACCGGCGAAGGCACGCCCGACCGGGTGACCGGCCAGCCCCTCCACCGTCGTGACCCGCCGCCCGGCCAGCCGCACCGCCGGCGTCAGACACGCCACCCGAGGCTCACCGTCGACCTGCACCGTGCAGGCCCCGCACACCCCGCCGGCACAGACCAGCTTGGTGCCGGTCAGCCCCAACTGCTCCCGCACCACCTCGACGGCGGCCGGATCACCGTCCACGTCCACCACACACGGGACGCCATTGACCTCGAACTCCACGGGAAGCACTCCTCAGCGTGGGGGCGGCGACCCCCACACCCACCGGGCTCGCCTTCACCCCCCTTGATAACCCGCCACGGCCCACCCCGCAGGTCGGCACCCCGCCCCGGCAGCGGATGAAACCCACCCCGAAACGCCACAACGCCCGCCACCCCTGGTCGGGGACGTGGCGGGCGCTGTGTCGAGTGCCGTACTTCGTTGTACGGACCGTATGAGGGGTCCCGGCCGGGG